>JAEOTB010000021.1 GCA_016840065.1 Candidatus Hermodarchaeota archaeon
GTGAAAGTGAAAGCCGTGCCCTTAACAACGCTGGGACTTATTGTCTAGCCGTAGAACAATTACCAGAAGCACTAGAGTATTTTCGGAAAGCTGACGCAATTGCTTTTGAATTGACCCACAGAGAGCTCCAAGCCCTCATCTCCATGAATATTGGTTCAGTCTATCAGAAGATGAAACAATTCGAGGAGGCACTAACGTACATTCAGAAAGCTCTACAAATCTTTAAAGAACTCGATGATTCGGACAATGAAATTCTAGCCATTCTGGATATGGGTTCTGTACACCGGGACATGAACGAGTTCCCGAAAGCCCTTGAATTCTTCAGACAGGGTCTTGGGAAAGCACGTTCAAGTGGTCAACGATTCTTCGAAGGAATGGCGCTAAACTACATTGCTTACACATACCGATTGATGAAGCAATATGAGGAATCCCTAGACTCCTACCAAGAGGTGTTGCTTATCATGAGAGAAATAGGTAATCAATTGTATGAAGGCGTCGCATTATTCAGTATGGGAATAGTTTATCAACAAATGAGTCAACCTTTGAAAGCATTGGAGTGTTTGGAGCATTCAATCGAGGTTGATCCAAAAAGTGTACTGAGATGGCTCAGTAAAGGTGAGGTGTTAGAGGAGTTGGGGCGATACGAAGAAGCAGTTACGAGTTTTCATCGCGTACTTAAAATTGCACCTAATAACGAGCAAGCCCAGGAAGCCCTGCAACGACTCCAAGGACTCTTATAATTCCTTAATGCGATGCTCTTTGGATTTCAAACTAATACTATTCGCCTTGAGCTGTGAAAGGGCTGAAACTATCACAGAATGGGCTTTTAGACCCCTTTCAGGGCGCTCTATCGAAGAAGGAATCAACCGTCACTCTAGGTCGGAGAAGAGATGTCTTTGGGGTGGAGGTGTTGATGGCAGTGGGGGCAGATCTCTCGGAGCTCCAGCCATTTCAGCAGGTGAACACGGTGGGCGAACTGGTCACAATGAGGACACCTGACTGAATCTTCTAGTAGTTCGATGATTCCAAAGCACACAATACAGCGGTGTAAGGGTTGATTACAGACTAGACACGAAGTCGCTTCTAATGGAATTCCTTGACCACAGTTCGGACACATCACCTCTCGTGAAGTAAAACCTGAAGCGTCTAATACTTCTACCGCGCTCTCGTCTAGACTCGGAATCGCCTCTTCAATGCGGTCAACAAGTTTCTCTTGTCTCTTAGTATGTACGAGGTGTTTAGTGGTCCACCAACCACGGCTTTCCCCCAATGCCCGTGCTACGGCTTTTTCAAAACCTTTCCTATCTAGGATTTGAGTGAGGAATGTGGCCGCGTGAGTTCCTCCAAGCTTTCCTAGGGCTTGAATACCTGACAACCAGCAGGACTTGTGGGTTTCACGTTGAAGAACGTTGATGATAGGCTCAACTGCTCTTCTATCTCCAAGGGCCCCCAAAACCTGAATTATTTTAGTTTGATACACCCAGGTTTGTTCTCGTTGTAGGGTATGAGCATGGTCGAGTGGTTCTATTACTCGTTCATCAGCAAGTTTTTCTAAATCATCTATTGCTGCGACTCTAACAAAATGTGAAAAGTCTTGGAGGAGGTGGAGAAGCGGTTCCACTGCCCTTGGATCTCCTATTCTTCCCAATGCAATCGCCGCGGATATTCGAACATAGCGGTTTTCGTCACTAAGTGTTTGGATAAGCGCCTCCACAGCTTCTGAATCTCTGGTCCACCCTAATGCAGTTGCGGCAAAAACCCGAATTAAGATTCCATCATCGCGGAGTTTTTGGACAAGAGGTTTAACTACTGGCTCTCCTATCTCTCCAATTCCCTTAAGCACCTGTTCTATAGATATCCATTCATGTCGAAACTTTCCCATAATGTGCCCTTCAATTCGAAGCCTTCCTCCCCTAATGTACCATTCACCTCGAAAACCCCTAACAAATCGACGCTGTGCTCTTGAAATGTGATGCCATTTAACTAATACCTGTAAAATTTCATCAAGCATCCATTCCAAGGTGGTTCCAAGGATTTTCAGTGCTGCCGAATCCCCAAGTCGATGAATTGCTCTTGCAGCTTGGACACGTGTAAGAGGGGTGTTATGTTTCAAAGCTTCTACAATGTGCTTCATTATTTTCACTCGATGTTTTGGTGTTGATTCGGCAATTTTCTGGAGTGCAAAAACAGCTGCGGCACATACGGAGTCAAAATTCTCATGCTTCAAAATAAATAATAAAGGATTTATTGCCTTTGAACCCCCTAGATGTCCTAGAGAGTGAATAGCCTTTCTTTGTATATATACATCTTCGTCGTGAAGTGTCTGGATAAGTGGACCCACCGCTGCTTTGTCTGCTAGCTGTCCAAGTCTCTCAGCTATTAGGGCTCGTATCCCACGGTACGTATCAGGATCCCGTAGCCTTTGACTCAGTTCATCAATGTTACCCTCCTTGAGATGTTGTTTCAGCTCATTAGTAACTAATGGGTTCATTGAAAACTCTCCATATTGTACGCACATTATTGCTATCTAAGCTTGGTTCGCAGTTGTGGAGTACCATCCTCTTGAACTCCATCTCATTTGTGAGTTGTGATGTCCTAGGAACTAAAGTGTTGATGGTAGTGGGGATAACCCCGTCTTAGCTCCAACCGATTCATTTGTTACAGTTCCATTTCGCCTCAACCATATATCCTTCTTTTATTATCAACATATGGATATATAATTAGGCTTCTCCATTGTAGAAGAAAGACAACAAGAAGGTTCTAAGTCACGGGTGTTCTAGACCTATTCAGTAACCTATTTCTACGAGATTACCTGACCCTAAGCGATAGTTGAACCTTCTAACTGGAGGATTGTCTTTTGAAGCTTGGATTAGTCACACATGCTGAATCAGTAGAAAAACGCGCATTTACGGATCTTATCCAAGGATTGGATCTGAAGCCACCGACAATCATCAAACCGAACTGGGGCTTCTCCGTCGTGTTCACCGAAGCGATGGTCCTGGACTGGGTCCTGTCAGCGCTAGATGGTGAAGTCCTGGTTGTGGAGAGCTATGGCTGGGCACGCTGCAAGCAAGCCGTCGAGGAGGGGCTCTTTGGCTCATTCGAGCCTGATGACCTACGGGCGAGTGACCAATGGTTCCTGGAATACTCGGGTATAGGGGACGTCCTGGCCAAGCATGATGTGGAGTTTCTGAACATCACTGAGGAGGTCTGGGCGGGGCGCATCGCGGACCCCGCTGTCATCAAGCAGGGAGTGGAGGAGCTGTTTCCGGGAGTGCGCAGTGAGGAGATGTACGCCTTTGTTCCATCACGCTTGTATGAGCTACGGGGTGGTTCCTTCCTGAGCTTGGCCAAGCTCAAGTTCATGCCCCCTGAGACCCTTCATCCCATGATTGGGATTTCCCTGTCGATTAAGAACCTTTTCGGGATGCTCCCTGGACCAAGGAGGGGCAAGTTCCACGGGAAGGAGAACAGCCTGATGAACCTGAGCATCGTAGACATAAACAAAATCTATCGTTCCCTCTTTACTGTCAAAGGGGTTGTCGAAGCTATTCAGACCGCTTCGAGAGGGATGAGTCTGGAGCCTGTGATTTTCGAGAATCCCGGTCTAGCCTGGGCGTGTGCGGATACCGTGGAACTTGATGCGACGGTGGCCGCCCATGTTGGGCTTGAGCCATTGGAAGTAGACCACATAAGGCTCGCTGCAGAGTGTTTCGGGAAATGGAGCAAGGAAGGTGTAGCTTTTGCCCGCGATAACGCATTATCAACTTCTTAACGGTTTGATACACCTGTATGTTCAAGGAGATCCAGCCTTTGACGAAAATGACAATTGATGATGATGTAGCCCCTCTTTACTCCGAGGGCAAGGACCTCTTAATGAAATTCAAACAGGCCGACCGTGGTGGGAAACGCGAGTTAATCGAGTCGGTCTGGAAACTGCTCTCCAAGCTCTCCGACGCTGCCCGGGGCTGTCACAGGGAGGGGCGGCTAGAGAGCGCCTACGCCCTCTACAAGCTCGTTTTAATGTATTCAAGGGTTCTTGTGGACAAATATAGTGAGGGGCAGCACCTGAACAACCTGGGAATGGTGTGCCGGGCAATGAAGCGGTATGACGAAGCGCTCAAGCATTTCTCTAAGGCACTCAAGATTGCCAAGGCCATGGACTCTAAGCGAGAAGAAGCGGCTGTCCTCGGCAACTTGGGTCTTGTATATCTCAAGCTGGAGCAGCACCAGGAGGCCCTCGACCATCTCCAACAAGCGCTCCAAATGATTCAGGGGCGAGGGAATACCCGTGGTGAGGCAATCGTCCTACATAACATTGGTGATGTCCATTACCAAATGCAGAGATATCAGGAGGCGCTCGAATATTTCGAGAAGGCGCTGACCCTCAATCCGAACCAGTTTGCGAGCTGGTACCTAAAGGGTTGTGTTCAGGAAGAGGTAGGGAATCTAGCTGAGGCGAAGGCAGCCTATCAACGCACCTTGGCTCTGAACCCAAGTCATGCTGAGGCAAAAGAGGCACTCAGACGGCTTGAAACAGCCTGACCGAGTCCCTTATGAGGATGACGTCCTGATATTCACCTATTAGGGATGGAATCGATGACCACCATAAGTAATCAAGAAATCAAGCAGCTCTTGATTAGGGGTAGAGCGCTTCTCGAGGCGTTCTGGCAGAGCGACAAGTCGGGGAAGCAGTTTCTTGCCCCACAGGTGGAGGAACTCGCTGGGAAGGTCAGTCACAAGGCATCGCTCTGCGAGAACCGTTACCTGATGCAGCACGCCTATGACCTCGCTTTCCTACTCCTGGCTTGTTACAAAGCACTTGGGAACCAACGTGCTGAATTCCTCCAGCTCCACCACATCGGTGACTTATACCGGAAACTGCGTCGATACGCTGAATCCTTTGACTTTCTCCAACAAGCGCTGGCCAAGATCCGAGGGGGGATTTGGATCATTGAGGATGGGCAGCCACGGTTTGAAGCAGAAAACCCCCTCTGGGAAGCTATCGTCCTTAACTCCCTCGGGCTGACCTACCTGGAATGGGGTAAGCTAGAGGAGGCACAGGACCACTTTGAGCAATCGCTTCCTCTTCGCCAAAGAGTAGGAGATCGACGCGGTGAAGGCACAACCCTTCACAACCTGGGCAGGATGTACCGGGTAAAGCAGCAGTACCAGAAGGCTCTTGAGTTCTTCGAGCAGGCCCTGAAACTCCAGAAGAAGCATGGCTCTCGCCTAGAGCAAGGCATCACCCTTAGCTACCTAGGTCGCTCATACTGGGAATTGGGGAAGCTGAAGAAGGCAACCAAACTCTACAAACAGGCACTTAAGATACTTCAAGAGGTGGAGTACCCAGACCTAACCCACCTGTTGCTCAAGGGTGAAGCCTTGGCAGCACTTGGACGCCGAGAGGAAGCCATCGCAAGCTACCGCCACGTCCTAACCATTGATTCCAAATTCCAGGAGGTTCGAGAGGCATTAAAGCAGCTAGGAATCGACACCTAGATTCTCTTCGTAGATGCAATTGGATGTTCTAATGCTAGTGTCAGTCAAGCGTCTTGAAGTCCCAGAATGATTAGGCGGTAGATGCAGGTTGCAACTAGTTTTCTTCATGAGACTTCTTCTGCTTCTTCAATATCGTGATAGCGATTAGAAAGGAGACTCCGCAGAACACTGATAGAGAGACGATTAGGCCCAAATTAGCTCCATTCCATGGTATGGTTGGCGTGGTTGACGTAGAATCCCCTAGTATGGAGATTTCGATTTCCGTTGAGGGACCGTGTCCGTAAGACGAGGCCTTGACAACATTGGGAGTCTGGTTCTGCATGTAGCTTGTGATGAGGTACGCCACATCCGCTGATAAACCGGTGAATGTATCGGTGACCGTGGTATTTGTTTCATCGTGTAAGCTCTGGTATGTGTGCCAGCCATGTGCATCGTGCAGGGCAAGAGAGACACCTATCGTGTGATTTGAGGTCTTCTTGATTTGGACTGTGAAAGTATCAGGTGGAGATAGTAATTTGTGGATATGGATGCCGTAATATCGAAGGGAAATCGTATCATTGAGAAGGGAAGGATCGTTGACGGTGTCGTACTGGCTGATTCGGGCATCTAGTCCTTCGAAGCCGTAGAGGTTGTCACCGAATCCCAGCTCATCAATCGTGACTGCTGTGATCCAGTTCAAGTAGAGTTCGTTGAATGTGATGTCGTTGCCTGCTGCTTGCAAAACAGCTTCAACGCCATAGGCCCCATCTGTAGGTTCGGTTATCAGGTTTCGGAGTATATCTATACCGTAGTGCTCTGCTATGTAGAAGGTAAAAAGGTAGGCTCCACCATAATCGATGGTCATGGGCAACTCTGGGCTGCCAAACATATTCCAGTATAAGAGGGAATCTTCGGGATGCTGTAGAAAGTCGGGTACCCAAGGTACGATGTTATCATGGGGTGCGAGGTACCCTGCATAATATTCAGCATACTGTGATAATCCCTCTAAGAGGTAATGTGGTTCATCCCACTCGTTGTTGAACCAGATGAGATGTTGAAACTCATGGGCGACATACGGCAGCCAGGTCCTGTAGTAGAGGTAGACCATTTCACACATGTTAGAGTATGGCAGGTCCAGTTCGTTTCTTTCAGAATAGTAATTAGCGCTGCGGGAAAGCAAGATTACGATGTGAGGATCGCCGTCGATATCACCTAAGGATCCGTCTGGGTGCCCGGATAGATCTGTGACTCGTGGATAGATCACGCTATCAAACTCGTCCCGAATCCCCTCCGCCTGCTGAGTAGCAGCTGTTTCCCCTAGCTCTGTTATGCAGCTGTGTTCCATGAACACATAGCCGTGCGTCCCTACCGCGAGCAGCGTTGCGTTGATTTCATTGAAGAGTTGGTTGTTGAAATCCCAGACCCAGAAGCTGCGCTGATGACCAACCTGCAAATCCCTACGCGGATAATGGTCATGATTCATTCCAGAAGTCAGGGGCGTGGCATCTTGCACATCATGACTTGGATGCTTCAGGAGCGGGCATATTTCAGGGCGCCTTGGTACGTTTGTATTACCAAGGTCTTGATGGAGCTCATACGAAGGCGCATCAAGGCTTGTATCTAGAAAGAAGCCAACGGTGAGTACCGCTGCGATAAACACGAAGAGCAGACAAAGCGAAACGACTATCCTCCCCTTACCTCCATGTCTAGCAGGAGTCACTGCAAAACCTGAACTCCAACGGCGCGAAGTCAAACATGTTACACCTCAAACGATGACCAAGTTACACCTACAAAGTCAGTTGGAGTAAGACGGCTGGAACACCTATTATCCTATGTAATAGAACGCCTTGTTCAACAGAATAGAACAATGATTCCCCAAAACACACAATGCACCGTTGTACAGGCTTGCTAAACGCAGGACCAGACGCTATCCCTTTGGTAATCACCTCGCCACACTCTATGTATTTCGCATCTCAGTGAATTGAACAATTCTCCATATGGAAAACAGCCTGTACAGCATATTTTTTTCTTAGAATTCGATCCCTTATATTTCAAGTTCGAAGCTTTTTGCTCGAGTCCCTTACGAGGTTGACGCCCTGATGTTCACCTGACTTCCTTTTTTAGTCGATGATGAGACCTCGTGAGTACTTGAGTGGTGGTTGTTTGGGTTCGCCGTGAACATCAGGGTCCCAGTAAAGTTCATCACAAAAGCTCCCGGAGAAGAGGGTTTGCGTTCTCCTCCCTCGCAGATGTTTGAATCGATAGCGCCCGACTGTCATTCCTAAATAGCAGGTGGCATAATACCCGAGCTCAGGGTCATCCACATCCTTGAGGGACTCGTAAATAACACAGCGGTCAAACTTGGCCAAGAACTTGCTCTCATCGAAGTGGGCGATGGCGAAGGAGAAGCCACCATCGGTGGAGGAGGACTTGATGAAACTTTCTCGAAACTGTTGAAATGTGATCGTAACCGGTGCTCGTTTCGCTTGTTCTTCCCCAAGATAGTTCACGAACGCCTTGTACGTTTGGATAGCAGACTCTCTCCCTAGCACGTCAACCAAGGCTTTGATGGCGTTGTATTGGAGCAGATTATCTCCACGGTTGAAGTTTAGGTAGGATACAACGGCTTTTCCTGTTTCCTTGTCGTAGGTGTCGAGAGGTCCCAGATGATTCAAGAGAAAATTGAATGCCTTATCCCTCAGGGTCAAGTTTTTCTGGAGGTGGGGGAAGTGCTCCGTGATTTCCTCACGGTTGACAATATGGGATGCGGCTTCAGCTGGGGAGGTGTCGGGCAAGAGGCTGAGGCGGTGGATGAGTCGTTCAACGAACTGGTCGAGAATCGCGGGTTCTTGGAGCTTCAAGGCCTCCAGCATTGTGTCAAGGCGGTAGCACACCTTGAAGAAATATTGGTGTACATCGAATTCCTTTGTCGCTTTTGGGTCATAACCCTTGTACACCTCATACTCGGAACTCATAGAACCTGCAGTCTTTTCTACAACTTAAATTATTGCTGTTCAGGGCAATGCGGTAAATCTTCCCACTCCTCTAAGAGACGCGATATGAGTACACCGTGAGAAGCCTAGGTTTTACTTGGCATCGACACATAGATTAACATGCGTTAGTGAAATATCAAGTGCCTTGAGTGACTTGGATACTCGAACGCTTCAGCTCATCACGAAGGGGAAATCCCTCTTGTCCGAATACAGGAACTGTGATTGGGATAACCAACCTAAGCTAGCCAAGACGATCCGTTCGTTTCTTCGGCGGCTCAGAGAAATCAGCCATCACCTCAAATGGGAGGACAAGCTACACGACTGCCTCACGCTCTATTCGTTGGCACAGGAGCTTATCCAGACGATTAGGGACCAGGGGAGTGAGCTAGATGGAGTTCTCCTCCATGACTTGGGTACGGTCTACACCGCCCTAGGACAGTACTCTGAAGTCCTTAGATATCTCCAACAGTCTATTCAGATCCAGGAGGAGGAGGGCACCAGACTGGGCGTGGCTATAGCTCTATCTAGTTTGGGCAGGTTGTACCAGAAGGTGCAACGCTACGAAGAGGCTTTGGATTGTTTTGAACAAGCGCTCAAACGAGTTCCTGCCCTTGGGGGATGCTGGATAGCCAAGGGAGGTGTCTTGGAGGCGATGGGGCGGCGTGAGGAGGCGATTGCTAGTTACCACCGGGCCCTCAGGATACGACGGTGGCACAACGAAGCACGGGGGGCGCTACAACGACTCGGTATTGATGTGGACAACGAAAGCTAGATAGGTTGGTTAATGGAATAGAAGAGCTATGTCAAAAATCCCCTCACTTCTATGTAATCAGATTCTCACTACACTGAAGGAGGCAGGCAAACCATTAAGTGTGAGTCAAATTTCCCGGCTCACGAGTATTTCCGAAAAGGAGGTTACTGTCAGCATCCAGCACCTTATGAAACAGGGTAGGATAAGCTCTCCGAAGTCTAGCTACTTCACGGTTACTGATCCTAGTGCAATCGGGCGTCGTGTGTAGTACCACATTAGGTGTGTTCACTTCTTGACGCGGCGTCTCTGGCTATCTGTTTTAGGAGTCTAATTACTTCACTTCCCCTCGCTTTGAGCTCAGTTTCGGTGAGGGTGTCTTTCTCTGGGCAGAGGTCATCCACGGTGATTCCTTCGTCTTCGCTGTAGATGACGGGGTAGATTCGGCAGCCTTGGGGTCTGTGCTGGTAGACGGTGCATTTGCATTGTATCACGTCAAAGAAGACGCAGTACCCCTTGTGGTTTCGCAGTTGGGCGAAGCCATTGCTGTCAATGTGTAGGAACTTCTCTTTCTCGTAGCCTATTGCCTTTAGTCGTTCTATGTCTGAGTTAGAAAGCAGCATCTCGGTTTCTTCGCAGCATAATCCACAGCGGGAGCAACGCATAGGATAGGTTCTCCTCATACTATCTTTAGTAGTTTCCCTGCTTCCCTACAAGAAGAAAAGTTCTCAGATTCAGCATGGCTACTGGCCCAAACAGGTGAGGGTTCTAATCGGTCCCTGTTATGAAGGCTTTTATCTTATCTCGTGATAGTAGTATTCGAGTTGGCGTTTCTTGAGTACTGGAAAAGATGACAAGCTGGAACAGTTGCTCATTCATGGTAACACCGTATTGAAGATGTTCCTTGAGGGTAACGTAGAAGCCCGGCGTGGGATGCAGCAGTCCTTACTCCAGCTCATCGAGGATATCACTCGAGAGTCCCAAGCCTACTACAGAAAGGACTGGCTCGCCGAAGCCCATCGCCTTTACGCGTTTATGCAAGAGCTAGGAAAACAGCTCACCCTAACCAACATCGAAGCCAAAGGCTGGACTGGTATGGGGAAAGTTTTCGCCAAGATGAAACGATACGAAACAGCCATTGACAACCTGTTAATGGCCCTCAGCCTCGTGCAAGAGCTAGGCGACAGGAACGAGGAACGCAACATCGCCTACATTATAGGCCTCGCTTACGAGGCAAAGGAGAGCTATAATAAGGCAATAGAATACTTCCAGAAATGTCTGGTGATTGATCGAGAGCTTAACGACCCAGTAGGAGAGGCTGCGATTCTCTGCCGGATCGCCAAGTGCTACCAGCTTATGGGTCAGTACAACGAAGCACTAACCAGTCTACAGCAAGCCTTGAAGATAACCCGGGAAACAGGTAGCCGGGAGGGAGAAGGTGCTATAATCACCATGATTAAAGCAGTGAACAAGGAAATGGCCCAACGCTAGGAGATTTCTCGAAAGGACCACTTAGTAAAGCCTTATTTCTATCTCATCGCCCCAGTCTTCCTACATCTGCAACAGAAGAGGTTTCTTCGCTTGATTTTAGTTTCTCTGCAGATTGGACATTCTTCGTGCCCACAATAGATGCATTTCCTACTGTAGGGGCTTCTACCAATTTCGGTTCCTATCACCTTCGGGTGACACCTCCTTCCTTGTAGGTATCTTAGGGATTGGTTGATGAAAAGGATTTCGTTACACTTCTACAGATACTTGAACCTTGCATCATTGTTTCCTACTAGGCAGGTTTTTCCTTCGGGAAGATTATATAGTCCTCCCTCAACATTACTAATGGAGTTGGAGCCTATTGAGTTCGGCAGCCGATAGCAAGGTCTCAGCCCTCGTCAAAAGAGTCAAGGACCTGGTTGCCCAATACCAGAAGAGTTCAGACCCTACTCAACAACAGAAACTGATCGAGAAAATATCCGAGAATGTGAGGAAACTCATCAAAGAGGCAAAAAGATTCTACGAGGAGGGTCAGTTTCAGGAGTCACTGAACCTTTATGCACCCCTACTTGACCTTGTAAGCAGGCTAGGCATCCGAAGCCTAGAGGGAACCTTAAACGAGGGGGTCGGAACCCTCTATCTAGCCTGGAGGGATTTCACGAAGGCTCTCAAGTTCCTACAGCAGGCAAGGGACATAGCCCAGCTTAGCGGTGACATTGACGCTGAAGACTCTGCCCAGTACCGGATAGCAGAAACCTATCGGAGAATGAAGCTCTACAAAGAGGCCCTGAAGATACTCAAGGCAATTCTCAAGAACAAGCAGAAGAAGGACCGTCATGGGGAGGGGATTGTCCTTAACCAGGTAGGTTTGGTCTATCTTTTCTGGGGAAAACACAAGGATGCAATGAAGCATTTCCAGAAAGCCCTTGACCTCTTCCAGCTGATAGGTGAACAGCATCAAGAAGCGGTTACTCATGCTTTCATCGGGGAAACTCTTCGGAAAATGGGGAAATACGTTGAGGCTGTTGATCATCTCTCAAAGGCTATGCCTCTTCTTATCAAGGAGAATGACCGGGAGAACTTGGGTCTGGTCTACTTCAACTTAGGTTCCTTGTACGTCATCAATAAACGTTACACAGAGGCCCTCGAAGCCTTTGAGCTCTCAAACAAGATTAATCCTAGGGGTGCCCGGAGTTGGGCTGCACGAGGTTGGCTACTGGAGCAGCTAGGTTTCCCAGACAAGGCTATTGCCTGCTTTAAGCGAGCAATTGCTTTGGATCCAGAAAACAAGGGTATCCGAGACCAACTGACAAAACATGGAATCTACATCTGAAGATACGAAAGCGGTGTGGCATTCAACTACTTCATTTGGTCAGTTTTTGTAATTCTTTTAGTAGTTCTGGTTTTTCAAGTAGAGCTGCGAAGATGCCCACATATTGGATGATTTTTCTTAGAGAAACTATGGAACCAGTGGAAATCATTTCCAATGTTTTTCGATCCCCACTCTCAACTAGCCGTTCTAGACCTTCCTCTCTCGCTTGGTCAAAGTGGGTGAGGATTTCTAGGATTGCTTTCTGCGAGGGCGCCTGGCCATCAAACATATGGCTTAGTAGATTGCCTATTCTCTTGGCGATGGTTTTACCCTTGCGGGTTTCCCAGTATTTCGGTGGGTCCTCGACGAGGAGGAAGAAGTCGGCGGTTCGGGAGAAGAGCTTCTCGGTGACCGCCTTGCCTATAACGAGGCGCTGCCCTGCTGGGATGATGAGTCCAGCCTTCTCGAGCACCTTCAAGTAGCGATAGATGGTTTTATCCGACTTTGGGTCGATTCCAGCGTCGTTTTCTGCGGCTTCTCTGTATGCCTTTTCAAGGTCTCGGACAGTCATTGGTCGCTGGCGTAGGACAATCAGCATGGTCCAGTATTTGGGGTTGAAGATTAACCTTATCGCTGATTTATCCTTGACGATTTGTACTGGGACGGGCTTGAAGGTTACGACATCTCGGTAATTTTCTGGGTTGGTTGCTGACATGACTTTATCACTGGTTTCTTTTCTTCTGTATCTTATAGTACATGTGGAATGGTACTCTTTTTCCTTTCCGTTTTGCCATCCTGTATTTCTTGTTGATACCAATACTCTTTTATAGGATATAAAGCTATTGACATTACGTGAGAATCACTTTCTCAATATAATGAGAAACATGTTCTCTGAAACAACACCCAAAAACCAAAAGAATAACTCAGGTGAAAAGAATGATTTGCACCCAGCACCTAAAGACCAAAACAGCCCTCCTAGCTTTATGCATTCTCGTCCTCTCCTACGGAACTATTCCCCAAACAACAGCAGCTGTTCTCTGGTCTGACAACTTCAATGACAACAACTACAATGGGTGGACTGTCAAGACTGGGGCCTTTACCACCGCAGATAGCACTCTTCGGTGTACAAGTATAACCCTTAGCGCAATCCATCACTCTTCAACAGTCGCCACTGGAACCTGGAGCATTGACTTCGTATTCAGTGGTGCGATTCATGTGGCTGCAGTCTACTTTGCAGTTGGAGCAATCAACGATATTATGGGTGATCAAGGGTATCAAGTAACTATTCACAACTACGGTGTAACACTCTACGAGGTTACAGACACAGCGACCCACCTCCTTGACAGCTACACAGCATCGACGACTCTCCAAGGAAGACAGAGCATTGATATTACTCGCGACATTGGTGGGCTCTTCAGAGTTTACGTCAACGATTCACTCGTGATGGAGGCAACGAATACAGTACACACCACAATCAACTACTTCCTACTCCACATGTATGAGGATGACTCCGTGGACAATATCGTTGTTAGCAACACCGTCGACGTCACTCCCTCCACCACTGACCCTGACACCAATACTCCGACAGACACCCCTCCAGCCATCCCAGGTTTTCCAGCAGCCGCCATCATCATCGGATTGGTTCTGTCTGTTCTCCTAGTCATAGTGATTAGACGACGCCAACCAAGCACACAAGCGAAAGCGCCTATCTTGCCAATTGTCTGTAGTGATTCTGTAGCTGCTGATGGGAAACACATTCTCAATACGATGGGAAACTGATTCTCTGAAACAACATGAATACATCACAACACAACTATCTCAGGTGAAAAGAATGATTTACACCCCGCAAGCAAAGACCAAGACTATCCTTCTTGTACTGTGTTTACTCGCTCTCACATATGGAGTATCTCCTCAAGTTGGGGCAGTGATGGTCTGGTCTGACAACTTCAACGACACCAATTACAACGGATGGACTGTAGAGACAGGTGCCTTCAGCGCCGCAGACAATACGCTCCGTTGCACCAGTGAAGCTATGGGCGTAGTCCATCATCCCTCAACTGTTGCATCAGGAACCTGGAGCTTTGATTTTCTATTTACAGGTTCGCTACATGTCTCCATCATCTATTTTGCCGTTGGAGTGATGAGTGACCTAATGGGCAACCAAGGATACCAGATTACAGTCAACAATTACGGATTCACGCTCTATGTAGTAACCGATTCGGCAACCACAACCCTTGACAGCTACACTGCGCCTGGAGGCATTCAAGGAAGACAGCACTTCGACTTCACACGTGACGCAGGAGGACTCATCCGAGGATATCTAAACTCCACACTAGTCGTAGAGGCAACGAACACAGAACACACCACCGTGAACTACTTCCTAGCCCATATGTTCCAAGACGAATCACTTGATAATGTCGTCGTCAGTAACACAATCGACATCACTCCCACCACAACAGACACAGGCACTGGGGCTGGTACAGAAACACCCCCTGGAATCCCTGGGTTCCCCGCTGCAGCGATCCTTGTTGGCTTGTTCCTGTCAGTTCTTCTAGTCATGGTGATTCGACGTCATCGACCAGCTTCTAGCAGGGAATGACCCTACCATTCGGAATATCCGTGGTGCTCCTGTTCGAAACGAGTAGGGACATCACGGATACTATGTTCTTTTTCTCAACCACATTCGTTTTCTACACATGCAGAGTTTCATCAACTGAGTAGGCTGGTTTTCTTTTGAAGTGTAAGTTTTTATTTTCAGGGTTCACAATACTAAGTGAAGGTGGTGTTATGGGCTATCAAAGAGAGACGCTGGGTCTGGGACTTGACCTTGCGTTGAGCAAAAGGCAGAAAACCCTGATTCTTGGTACATTCTTCGTATTACTCCTTCTCCTTATCCTCGCGGTTTTCTATGGACCACCTCTGATATGGATGGTCTTTGCCTTCCTGATTATTATCCTATGGGTTTCTGTACTCTGTTATGTATCCTCCCGTAGGGGTGACAGGGGAGTATCCTGACATCGATGGGTTTGACACACTAGGCACTCACTTAGTGCTCTTTTAGAAAGTGTCTTATAATTCCAGGGAATATTAGAAGGGAGGGAAGCCCATTGAGCTCCTTGAAGGATGAAATAACAGAGTTAACAAATCAGACAAAGAATTTGTTAGAGGGTTACGGGGCTGGTGATACGCTCCGTGAGGAGGCCTTACGTGCAAGTGTTCCTAAACTCATGGATTTAATTACTCGGTGCTACAAGCAGAGAAAGTTCCACTACTCCCTTCAGCTGATTGCGGTTTTACAGGTTGTGGGGAGGACTCTTGAGATTGGTCGCATCGAGGCCCATGCCTATACTCTTCGGGGAATCATTCAACATCTCTTGGGGTTATTCTATGAGGCCTTGGCAAGTTATAGGAGGGCTGTAACCATATACAACAAGGAGAACTATGACCCGGGGAAATGCACGGTACTTCAGAGGATGGGGGAAACCTTCCTTGCACTCCTCCGCTACCAAGAGGCTCTGATTAGTTTTGAAAGAGTTCTCCAAATCAGCCCCGACAATATAGTATGCTTATTGGGTAAGGCAAACGCTCTGGATCTCATGGGGCGAGAAGCCGAGGCGATTGAAAGTTTTCGTAGAGTCCTTGTTATAGATCCTGAAAATAAGTCCGCTAGACAAGGGCTGGCAGGTCTTGGAGTGGAAGTATGAAAGCAACATCAGTCCAGATCTTGTACTCGGAAGGGTAGTTCCTATGGAATCGAGTACTGAGGAAAAAATCGAGGAGTTACTAACTTATGGTAGGGATCTTGTTACTAGGTACAACAAGACTAGGGATCCCTTTGCCCGGCTAGCTATGAAGCCGCGGATGCGTCAGCTCAAAAAAGTACTCGGTCAGGGCGTAAGGGTCTACTACAAGCGGGAACAGTATCGCCGTGTTATCTGCTTTGCTAAGCTTCTTCTAGATGTGACAAGTGTGCTCAGGGTCCACGTTGATCGTGCTGTAACTCACATGAACCTAGGTCGAGCCCATCGGAAATTGGGAGAGCTAGAGGAGGCGTATAGCCATTTCGAGAAAGCACACCTACTGTTACAACTACAGGAGGAACCTGGGCTCCAAGCTAGAGCTTTGAGTCACATGGCGTCTGTGGAAAGAGAGATGAAAGGAGATTAGGTTCACTTCAAGATTGAGTAGTCTAGAACTCCTGTGTGCATGATTAGCTTCCATTCACTCCCAATCTTTGTGTACACCTTGCACACTCTCCCCTTCCAATGGTCTTTATTCCCCTCCTCATCAACCCACAAGGTATCAATATCAACAACCGCGAAACCCCCATCACCCTCACGGGAAACTGCGATTCTTTGGATGGTCCTATGATTGTGAACAAGTCTGTAGTTATCAAACAGGTCCTGCCAAAGACGCTTCCACCTCTTGTAATCATACTTGCCCCATTCAATAACCCAGTCAATCGGGTCATGTGATTGGGCTGTTCTGGGCCAAGGCCAGACCATATCTGGGTGGAATACTGATATCAGGAGTTCAGTATCTTGAGTGTCCCAAGCCCGTGTCTCTCTATTTATCATATCGATGATTTCTCTTTCTACTTCAGAGGTGTGTGGACCCATCAGGTGAACCTCCAACATCAGAACTAGTTATACATTCTTTGAGCTATCACACTACCAAATGCTATGTCTAAAAGCATACTGGCTAATTGCTGCTACCTAGGACCTCCCTTTGTCTGGGTTGTTGATTACTCCAGATAGCCCCAGAAATGAGAGTGCCACCAACTAGACTGATAGCGAAGAACCAGATGGAGAAGCCAAAACCAAGGAGAGGGGCACCAATGATGTATAGAACCGCAAGTATCACTGGGAGAAGGATAAGCCCGATTTCTAGAAGGGTCTGCCTGGGCTTCTTTCCCGCCACCTTGGCGAGGAACCTGACATCATCACCACTGACTCGGAGTCCGATGAAGAAGCTGTAGGCAAGGTAGAGTTTTAGTGCCCAGTGAATTGCTAGAAAGGGCCACCAGACCAGGAGGAGAAGTAGGGCTAGACTGAGTAAGTAGAGGGGGGCGAAACAGACCAGGAAACCAGCGGTGAAGGTGTGGACGGCTTTCCCTTCAACCTCCACGCTGCCAGAGACGCCGATATTTGTAACTTTAATCCTGTGTTCAGTCACAGGAATCCCGAAGAGCCTGCACATCAGGGAGTGACACAGCTCGTGGAGCACGACACCAGGAAAACCAATGTACTCGAGTAACCTTGCTGCGTCCTTGTTCACTCGCCTAATGATTGCCTTTAAGCCAAGGCTGGCGATGAGGAAGAATGGAATGCATACCAGGGCATCCACCAGGCAGAGCAGAATGAAGACATCCAAGGTCAAACAAGCATCTCCTTACTTGGTCCTTGGATTGGTGCCGAATTTAGTTCGTTTTTAAGCGTTTCCCTGAAAA
>JAEOTB010000111.1 GCA_016840065.1 Candidatus Hermodarchaeota archaeon
TCCACCGAAGAAAACACATCAGGAAATTCCTGTACCGAATCCTCGAGCGTCTGTCGCAGAAAATCCAGGTCAAGGGTTTTCTCAAAGGTGTTCCAAAGATGAATCACCAACACTGGAGCCTGTAACACCTGAGTTAATCGGAGGGAGTCATCAATGAGCCGCCGACCAAAGGCAATCTCCTCAGGAGACTCACAGCAAAGGTAGATACCCGCATCCCGGTTCGCATGAATCGCTGTTATGGGAACTCCTGATTGCCAAAGCTTAGCTGCAACCTCCTCCCACGTGTATTTAGCGCTTACCTCCCAACGGGGGCTCCGGCGCTCAGCTCGCTCCCGGGGCTTTGCTTCAGCTACCCATTCTGCCTGGTTTTGGAATTCGAAGCCATCCACTGCACCGGTCTTCCAGAGCTTCTGCATCGCCCGAATGATGCCATCAAGGTCATGGTAGTCCTCACCAATGATGACGGGCAGAGGACCGGTAGACATCGCTATCTTGTTCATCGGAAAGGCTCCCACTCTTCAGGTAGATGCTGCTTCATAAGATATTAGAACCTTATGAACTTGTAAGCTTCGGAAGTTTTTGTAGTGACAAAAATCAACCCAATCTTTCCTGAATCTGTCAATAACGAATACAAGGGGTACAGTATCGCTAGATATGTCTTCGTGGTCATAATTGTTATTACCATCTTTAGGAGTTGTATCCATCTCTTAGCCCCAGACGGAGGCGCAGGGGTGATTGCTGGGTTGGACACTTCAGGTGAGCAGGGTCAAAACCTGATAGGCATCTTCTCATTGTGGGGTTTTTCCCAATTGCTCCTTGGATTCTTCTTCATCATCGTCTATCTTCGTTACAAAAGCCTGATCAGCTTCTGTTACCTCCTTCTAATAATCGAGTGGACTGGCAGAATGATCATCTCAATATTCAAACCACTCATAATCACGTATACTCCTCCTGGCGCTATAGGGAATCTTATCTTCGTCCCTCTGTCAATTATCATGTTTATCCTGTCAATAATAATGCCGAAAAAACTGCAGGCTTCCATCGCTAGTAGGTGAATTGTTAAGTAGGAGGTGGGTTACCCACTGACTTGGTGGTGATCATGCCCTCTTACGTTGATGATTTTGGACCCTTTGATGGACGCATATGGCTGAACGCTTCAAGTATCGGTCCCCTACCCAAGGTGGCTGTCAAAGCTGCCAAGGAGGCAATCGAGCGAAACATATCGCCTCACCGGTTGCCCATCGAGTTGTACCAGGAGGTTCCTAGTCGGCTCAAACGTGCGCTAAGCGAGCTCGTAGGCGTTAACCGGTGGGAAATCATCATTGGAAACAGCACCAGCTACGGACTACACCTACTCGCCAATGGTATTCCCTTCAAGGCGGGTGATGAAGTGCTCCTGGTCAAAGGCGACTTCCCCGCTAGTATCCTGCCTTGGCTTGCCCTCAGAAAACAGGGTGTAACCGTCCGAGAAATCGAACCAAAGGGTACAGCCCTTCAGGTAGAGGATGTCGCAGAGCATATCACAGACAAGACCAAACTGCTCTGTGCCACCTGGGTCGACTCCTTCACCGGCTACGCCATCGATGAACAGGCGATAGGCAAGATGTGCCGAGACCACGATGTCTGGTTCGTCCTCAACGCTACCCAGGGTATAGGGGCACGCCACATCGATGTCTCAAATACTCCCGTCGATGCTATCACCAGCACCGGGGCAAAATGGCTCCTCGGACCCTACGGCACAGGATTCTGCTGGGTAAAGCCTGAGCTCCTCAACATCCTGGAATACAATCAATGCTATTGGCCGGTTCAACACGGTGACCGGGACCTTGACCAAATGCGCGATTACAGGCTCAGAGAGGATGTTGGGGCAGCCGCCTATGACATCTTTTCCACAGCAAACCACTTCAACAACGTTCCTTGGACCGCCTGCATTGAGTACCTCAACGCCCAAGGAATCCCCCAGATTCAAAAACACAATGATAGGCTAGTAGACAAGTTGATTCGCGGATTTGATCCCGACCACTTCATTTTGGAGAGTCCCCGCTCAGGACCTGAACGAACAGCCATTGTTGTAGTGAGCCACAGAGAGCCCACACGGACACGAGACCTCTTTGAACTACTCACGAACGAGGGTATTGATATCTCCCTCCGTGAAGGCAACCTCCGCATAAGCCCCCACCTCTACAATACTTCTGAAGACATTGATAGACTTCTTTCTGTCCTCATGTGCAACGTCTAGCTTCTCTGTTTATCGACTAGTTGAAATGCAAGTGGTGCCATCAATCCCTTGAGATGAAAAAAGGAGGAAGAGGGGAGCGCTCAAGACTACTCTCCTTGTGGCTAATTGCTAGGTTGATCTCCGTCTTCTGAGGAAGAATACTACCACAATCACCGCAACGATTGCGACTACTCCGCCTCCAATTATAAGGATTATAGGGAGAGGTGGCTGTACGGTGAGAACAGCTGTGTCTCTCACAACTTCTAGGGTTTGGTCACTGTCTGTTACTTCAATGGCCACACTGAACTCTCCTTCCACTGCAACCGAAACGCTGCCAGTATATGTGCCATCTGCGTCAGTATCTGTGAGCGTTATAGTGTGTGCAACCGCGGTTGAGCCAGACGGATATATACACGCTTGAACGCTGACGATAGTAGTTGATGTGAGCCCAGTAACCCCCGCGGCAGGGTCTGTGGTTTCAACACTGATCGAGAAGGGTGTCCCAGGTCCGCCTGAGGTAGGTGTAACAACACAGCTTTCCACAAAGGAAAGCCCAAGCGCAGCCTTGACCGACATCACACAGGTTTCGGAAGTTGGGGCAACAGTATAGCCGCCCTCAGTTAATCCCCCTCCACCACCGCCTGTGACAAGCTGGCTATCACTCACGGAGAACATTCCATTCACAGGGATTGCACCATCATTTTCCCAGAAAACAACGCTTTGAGTATAATAGGCGACCTTTAATCCTTCTCCGATATTCGCAGCAGTGAGTACTCGGTGTCCAATGCAAATTGATGCTATTACTAATCCTGCAGATTGAGCTGCAAGAATCAGGTCAACCACTGCTGAGCTTAATGAGAGAGCCTGCCACTGACCCCCGGCTGGTACGAAAAGGATATCGTAGTTATCAATAGTGTTTAGGTCAAAGGCTGATAAAAGGAGGTCTGCAGTTACTGGAGTTGCTGGGCGATTCAAACAGGAGGGCACCGTAAGGCTCGCGCCGCCTGTAACTACCGTGACATCTGCACCCCATCCTAGGAGAATATCTCTGACATCAAAGAAGTTCCAACCGAAAAAGTTCCCTATCAGGATTAGTGCATCGATATCGTCAATGTCTTGAGCTAAAACCTTGCCATCGTTGTCTTGTGTGAATACCTGAACAGAATCAGATGTAGTAGGCACCTGCCAGGAAACTAAGAACATCATAAAAGCTAGAATAAAAACAAGGGATTTACTATTCATAGCCATCCCTTGGAAACCTGACTTCCCGCCTTATAAATCACAGTTTATAGGCAAAAGGAATTTAGAAAAAGGGAGGAGGACAGCGTTAGAAACTGCCCTCAATATTTTGCTCGCAGGAACTAGGTACGGCGTCTTCTAAGGATGTACACTACAGCTATGATTGCAATCGCGACTCCCACTCCACCACCGATGAGAAGTATGAGCAGGTCCGGTGGTGCTGCTGGAGCGGCTGGTCCACTGATGCTAGCGGCATTTCTGACAACCTCGAGGCTGAAAGTGTTGTCCATAACCTCTATTGCGACACTGTGTTCTCCCGAACCAATCCCCGTGAAGCTCCCAGTATAGGTGCCAAAGCCTGTACCTGAGAGTGTAACATTGTGAGCAGGAATAGTCTCGTTAAAGGGATAGACACGGGCTACAACGCTAGCGATATTTGTGGAAGGAACACTGGCTAATCCAGTCGAGGGGTCCTGGGTCTCCACGGTAATGGAGAAAGTGGTAGTTGGACCACCAGAGGACGGTGTGACAGTACAGCTCTGAACAAAGGAACGTCCAAGAGCCGTTTTCAGGAATGAATGGCAGAACTCGTCAATTGGAAGAATATTGGAGCCACCGAGATAAGGTACGCCTCCGCCTGTGCTTCCTGTGGCAATCAGGGTATCAGAGGCTACCAGCGCATCAGCAACAGGTGTTGCCCCTGCAGACTCGAAGAGAAAATGTGTCTGCTGATAATACGCGACCTTGACGCCATACACGATATCCCTGGCTTCGAGGATAACCCTTTGCCCAATGCACAAGGATCCGATTAAGACCCCTTGGGCATGAGCTGCCGCGAGTAGCTCACCAACTCCTGGAGTTAAGGTCAAGTGCTGCCAATGGCCGCCTGGGGGAATGAAGAGGCAATCATAGTTCGATAGGGTATTCAGATCAAAGCTAGACAACAGAAATTCTGCATTAATCCAGGTTGGTGCTGGATTATAACAGGACGCAACGCTTGTGGTCGACTCAGCCGATATCACGGAAACGCTGGCACCCGCTGTTTGGAAGTAATTTCTAAAGGTGAAGAAGGGGTGCCCGAATCCCGTCGCAACCAGGATGAGGACATCAAGATCCTCGGCACCCTGACGGTATACGCCGATTGACGGGTTCGGAGAATAACTGAAGGCAACAAGTGTGAACATGAAAAGAGCAACAAGAAGGATGGTCTTTCGTTTCATTTCATTCACCAGCTCCCAACTGGCTCTTTTGTTTAATAAGCTAATTCAATGCGGCATTTACAGATTCCGCAAGCTTTGTAGGTTTAGAATGTGGGTATTAGGGGGGTTCATGTGGAGGGGCCCAGCTTGTGACTCCAACAATCTGTTTACCCCGGCGGTAGGTAACGGTGACATGAGGCCAATGGAACTGCTTGTCGGATAGGTGTTGGTGTAGGCGGATTTCAAGGGTCGCAGTGCCTTTGAGCCTAATGGTGCCACCCATCCCAAGAGGAGACAGGCCTGGTGGAATCACTTGTACTTGGAGTTCAGCCTCGGGGCCAATCATTCCAAATTCACAGCCCTTACAGGAGACCTGGATTGGCTGACTAGTTAATGGATCTGTAGGTGTCATGCTGACTTGAGTCCATTCAATTTCGCCCCCAGCAGCGACAAGGA
>JAEOTB010000112.1 GCA_016840065.1 Candidatus Hermodarchaeota archaeon
CTCACTCTTCTTGAAAGCTGCTATAAAAATAACATAGAATTGAACTTCGTCGACATAAGCGATCGGGAAGTCTTTGAAGATATACTCTCGGTTCACATTTTCCCTGCACTCCATAAACTGATAGTGAAAGGGCAAAAGCTCCTCAAGAAAAAACCCAAAGGGCAGGACAAACAGGTCCTCGTTGATTTACTGAAGCCCCTAAAGGATGTAAGGGCGCCAGATACCTTGGTCGCTGATATTAAGGCTCTGATGAAAGAACTCAAAGATTAGAGGTGTTAAGTCAGGATGTCAGAATATCTCCTTCTCAGCGTTTATACGAAATATCTCGAAGATAATGGATACTCAGTTGAACGTCGTGTAGAAATTCCTGGAGGTTCAGGACTGGTCGATGTCGTCGCAAGAAAGGGAAGACAGACCCTCATAGTGGAAGCAAGGAAAATTACAAATGAAGGCGATGTCTTCGAGGCCCTAGCACGATGCAAGTTAAACAAAGAGGTATTGCCGAATGCTGAGGCGGTAATCGTCCTGGAAAAGGAGGCAATCGATGAAGAGCTCGAAGCCAGAGTACTCCAAGCATGCTATGAAAACGAGATTCTGATACAATATATCGATATCAATGACCGCCAAGTATTCGAAGATATCCTAACCTTTCACATCTTTCCAGCATTCCGGAAGATTATGAAAGAGGCAAGGACGATCCTTAAGGGAAAACCAAGTAGCTCTGCTAGGAAAATTCTTACCGATTTAATGAACTCACTGAAAGGAATCAAAGCCCCTCCTTCCCTTGCTGAAGATATTAAGTCCCTGATAAAGGAAGCAAAGGCCAAGTAGCTGTGTACATTTTCAACAGGCAATAGGTCTCTCTTTTATTAACTAACACTCAAATACAAAGAGATATTGTACATTTATCTTCGGTGTTTGATGTTGTCTGAATTCCTTCTGATGTCTGTGTATACTCGATACCTTGAGTCTAAAGGCTATTCAGTGGAGCGGCGAGTGAAGCTTGAGAAGGGTTCAGGTTCTGTAGATATCATGGCTAGAAGTAAGAGAAAGAAGACGATCTTTGCGGAGGCGAGATGGATTCGAACCAAGGGGGATGTTTTCGAGGCCCTAGCTAGGTGTCTCATGAACAGACGGGCTTATCCGAGGATGCGGCACATTCTGGTTCTTGAGAAGAACGCGACATCAGCTGAAATTGAACAAATTGTTCTGGACCGCTGTTATGAACATCAGATAGAACTGAATTTCGTGGACATCAACGCGCGTCAAGTGTTTGAGAATTTTCTCACAGCACACCTTTTTCCTTCTATTAGAGAGATGTTGAAATCCGCGAAGCAAGTACTCAGGAATAAGCTTTCTAGACCTCAGAAGGAAGCATTATTCGATGTGTTAAAACCACTGGCTAAGATTGAGGGTCTTCCTTCTCTGTCTTCGGATATAAGGAATCTCATAAAGCGATTTGAATCCTAATTTCCTCTATTAATCCAAAATGTTTCAACTGATGCCCTGTCAGATAGTGGTTATCGAATTTCTAGAACCGACCCTGTTCCGATTTTCCAATAACTCTCCTTGAAGACTTCTTGAAGAGCCTCTTTCGCGCTCTTACCAGTGCAGTGGCAAGGGGCAATGAACTGTACATCCATTTTTGCTAGTTTTTCCGCCATCTCTGTGCCTTCTTCACGAGTGCTTAAATGGAAGCCACCTATGATTGCATGAAATGCGCTTTCAGGGAATATCTTCTGTGCCTTTCTGGCTAATCGGTCAACGCCTGGATGAGCGCATCCAGTTAGCAGGACAATTCCTTTTTCAGCAGTGTTGATGACAAGTCCATGTTCCTTAAGCGACTTTGACCCTAGAACACTTGTAGTTGATATTCCTGAGCCAACAACTTCAGAAATATCCGCAATAACGAACCGACCATCCGCGCTCGAAATCATATCCTCTACATCTTCATGACCAATTGGAAGATATGTAACACAGTCTT
This sequence comes from Candidatus Hermodarchaeota archaeon, assembly GCA_016840065.1. Lineage (GTDB taxonomy): Archaea > Asgardarchaeota > Hermodarchaeia > Hermodarchaeales > Hermodarchaeaceae > YT-063. The sequence goes on from JAEOTB010000112.1 coordinate 1,985, forward strand.
TACTACTGATATGTTCCATCGCAGTTCCGAGTGCACCATAGTGATCCGTATGGAAGTGAGAAATCACAACAGCACGAGTCTCGGCAAGATCCAGACCAAGTGCCTTCACATTATGCCGGAAAACATGTGGACTTCCTCCCAAATCGAACAGGATGATATCATCACGGCCAGCATAATGTATGTTTAAGTGAAGAGAGAGCCCCCAGATGCTCCCTAGCCCAGGCTTGGTCAAAGTATTATCGATTAGTGCAGTGATTGTGACACCAAGAACGTCTTCTACAGCAGCGTCAGCCGCCCTTTGCATAGCGGACTCCATCTCATATACCTCTATCACCCTTCCTCATTTTTCCCTCTTAATACTTCTGTTCAACCACACAATCGTTTCGAGGTCGACAAGGCTGCCACTACACCAAAGATTATAGATACGCCTTCTCGAGAACTCAATGGTGCTATCACAAATGAAAGACTTCGAATATCAATGCGTCCTAGTCGGTCACCACAACAACGTAGCAAAAGTAATTGAAGAGCATCTGAAAGGAGGTTGGCGCTTACACACATACACAGCTGCGCAACTGAACCCGCATCAGATAAACCATTATCTACTGTTTGAAAGAGACGCCTTTTAACTCAATACCGCAAAAAGAAGAAAATACGAGGAGTCAAACATTCTCCTCGCTTTCACTAGAACAGTACATGCTACGAGATGAGTCTAGCTGACATACTTGCTCACGGCTCTCAGACGTTGCTCAGCTTCCTTCATCACACGATCAATGACTTCCTTCACTGTTGGAATATCACTGATGCCACCGACAGTCTGCCCAACAAGAATCGGGCCCTTCTGAACATCGCCCCTGTAAACAAGTTCGTAACTTTCCATTTCTTTCAGGAGATCTTCCGCTTGCAACGTTTGCTCCTGAGCCATCCGGGCCTGCCGATCAGGTACTGGAGCGCCATGAGTCTTCGAATACTCGTTCTTCAGCAACCGAATGGGGCCAAACGCGCCTGTCGTCATCAAAGTGTCCTCGTCTGTTGCTGGTAGGATTAGTGCCTTGTAGTCTTCGTGGAATTCGCATTCCCGTGTCGCGATAAACCTGGTGCCCATCTGAATACCGACTGCGCCCAACCCCAGCGCCCCAGCTAGTCCTTTCCCGTCGTAAAAGCCGCCACAGGCTACGACCGGTAAATCACCGCATAAATCCACCATCTCCGCTACAAGGACGGTAGTAGCTACTGCTTCATAGGAGTTATGGCCTCCGCCCTCGTAGCCTGTCGCGACAATCCCATCGATGTGGTCGCCTTTGGTGCCTGGGTTCTTCTTCTGGAACCATGCGGGGTTCATGGCTTTCACTGCGAGCCACTTGGCTGGGATTACGTGAAAGTGGATAAGGTCTGGGTCAACGGTCTTGAAGTGATGAGCAGCTGGTCTGGGGTCACCTGCTGATGTGATGACTAACTTGAGTTGTTCTCGAACCTTCGGGTTCTCCTTTCGGAGCCGGGGAATGAGCTTGATGAGTTCAGGGTAATCTATTTGTAGCCTAGCAGTTCGGATGTTGACACCGAATGTTCCACTAGTGTTGTCAACGACTTCGAGGATGTTCTTTTCCATTTCCTTGATTGGGTCAAGGTCTCGGAGGTTTGTGTGAGAGACAACACCAAACGCACCTGCGTTGGCAACAGCAGCGCAGAGTTTAGTTGTATAAAATGGACCCATCGCAGCTTGGATGATGGGGTGTTTGCATTCCAGCATCTCAGTTAGTTTGGTTTTAATCATAATATTCGCCTTCTTGGTTTTCAAGAGATTGCAGGTTTTCCTTCCATATTATTCAGCGTGAATTTAAGTCTAAGTGTTGTTACGCCTTGTTCGCCATTCTGCAAATCAAATCGAAAGGTTCATAATACTGGAGCCAAATTACAGAATGGGATTTACTCTCTACATAGTCCGTCCGTGGAATGGTAATCAACAATGATATTTGTGGTGAATATTATTGGCTACTAGACGATGGGAGTTCCTCTGTGTTCTAGTATTGGCTATAGTAGTGCTGCTATCTGCAACGTATTTTATGTTAGTATGTAGTTGTGTTACAGTCAATGGAACAGAGTTATGGATTGGTTGGATTTGGTGGGGAATAATTGTGTTAACACTTTCTGCCCTAGCCGTAGAGATACTATCTTTACCAGCAGTTCTTCGTCGATTGCGGCGGCACTGATTCTAGCTATTCTCTCGATTTTCTCTACTCTTTTCAGTTGAAGTTCTCCGCTAGCTCGACATCTGCAAAGCTGGTTGCGCCTCTCGGATTTCTAAGGTCCGATCCACAAAGAGCACAAGAAAACAACCTTGATCACAATATGCAGGCACAAGAACGGGAATACGAGGAGCGCCCTTAATCTTGCCTTCGTCTACAGTAACTTTCGTAATCGGGTTCCCACACACTGGACACTGATGCTCAGATAGGAGACGGCGAGTCATAAGAACAACATCTACCTATTCTCTCAATAAAGAAACTAGCTCTGTAGGTTTTATGCATTTTGATTAAGGACCTTCGATTTTGGTAGGCTTATAAGATATGGCTGCGTGTTATCTCAACGGGTGAAACGTAGTGGTGGAGTTTGGGCAGCAACTGTTCTTCTCAAGAAACTGGGATTTAGTCAAGAAGAAACTAGCTATGATGATTGAACAAAAGACTTGGAGTTCTGTCTGGGTCCCGGATCATCTACGCGGTTTACCTCCTTTTGCCATTGACGCGTTCTTATCACCTTGGACGATGCTGGCTGCATTCGCCGAACTAGCTCCAAATATGACCTTTGGAGTAGCTGTAACTGATGGGATTCGCCTCCACCCTGCAATTCTAGCCCAAAACGCGGTATCACTGGACCATCAATCTGGTGGAAAATTCATACTAGGCATCGGGGCGGGGGAGAAAATGAACCTCTCCGCCTATGGTTTCTCCACAAAACGCGCGGTTAGCCGGATGCGCGAATGCATAGAAGTCATGAAGCTCCTCTGGAAAGAAACCGGTCCTGTTGATCATAAGGGGCGCTTCTACCGTCTAGAACGAGCAGTTCTAGAGCCTAAACCTCTAAATCACTCAAATGTTCCAGTCTGGATTGCAGGTAACGGACCGAGGACAAGAAAACTCACAGCAGAATTCGCTGATGGGTGGTTTCCCTTCCCAGCACTTCCAAATCTATACAAGGAAGGGATAGCGGATATCCATCGTCATATGAAACACATTGGACGCAATCCATCTACTCTAACAGGTGGATTCTGGGGGCGGGTTTTCATCAATGATGATCCAGCGAAGATATCACAGTATCTCAGTGGGCTTAGAGGGCAACTAGCTTTGGAACCAAGGCTCCTACGAGAACTCGGGCACTGGCACGACAGTTATGATCAGATATACCAAGAGCAGGGACTTGTACCAGAACGATTAAGCTTGCTAACCTATGATGCAGATGATATTGCAAGAATTGACATCAGTAAATTAATGCCCCTAGTTGCTGACATTCCAGAAAAGGATCTCAAATCAATAGCACTAGCTGGTACCGCAGAAGAAGTAACAAAGAAACTGGAGGCCTTCATTAAGGCTGGAGTCAATCACTTCTGCCTTGAAGTCATCAACGGTGTAAGCCGACGTAACGCCCCATTTACATATTGGGATGCTTCACGAATTCTTGCCGAGGATATTATCACTGCCCTAAAGTATTAGACACGTTCAACCGGTTTTATGGCCATCTCTAATACAACTAGTTCCATTTATTTGGGCAACGGGTAACCTACAACACAGAATGTAGTAGGATGATGCTGTGAGCAATGGACGAAACATTCAGGATACACAATCGCCGTATACGCTCAATCGACGTGGTTAGAGGAATCGCAGTAATTGCGATGATTTACAACCACTTTGGCCATGCCTTAGTGAACCCTACTTACTTCCCTCCTCTAACGCTCACCATATTATTCCCAGCCATCTGGGGTCAAGGGCTATTCTACGGATTCATAGGCGTAACAACCGCCATGGTAGATCATAGGATAAAAGCCAAAGGAGTTCCTCAGAGCGCGGTCTGGCGACGCTTGTTACCCCGCGCTGGTATGATTCTGTTCATGGGGTATCTCTTGTCGATTATGATGGGCGGCTGGCGATGGGTACTGGACTGGAGCGTACTCCAACTAATCGCGGTCTCGATGATAGTTTCCCAACTTGCGATGAAAATCCCCCCGCGGTACCGTATAGCGCTTCCAGTGATCATCGTAGCCATGACTCCTTTTCTGCAGCTGCTGCTTAACTACCAAGTAGTATCTACTGCGGTCACTTACCAACCACCTCAGAATCTCCTAGAGCATTTAGCGGCGATGATAACCAACGGAAGGTTGCCGCTTTTCCCCTGGCTAGCCTCTCCACTGATTGGTACAATCGTCGGCGAAGCAATCGTAGCCCCGTCAAAACAGCCACTAAAATTAACTCAGGCATCTCTTGTGGCCGGTGCAGCCCAACTCGCCTGCCTACCACCTCTTGTGTTCCTAGCAGGAGACGCTCTGACTCAAGCCCCCTTGACAATTGGGTACTTCCTACTTGTCAATGGGTTAGCTTTCCTTATCACAGCGGCAGTTGTTACAACAGTAGACCTCTGGCGATGGCGCTGGTCTCCAATACCGCAATTCTGCGAGGTTAACGGACAAATGATGCTGATCACATATATCATGCATTTCCTTTACTGCCCACTCCTGTTAACGCATACACTGGGCTTTGTACAGAACATGGAAGTAGTGGGATTCTTCATCGCGGTAGTAGGCTACTTTGTCCTCTCGATGGTTTTCGCTCGGTTCTGGCTGCCCTTTAGGTTCAAGAACTCCTCCAGAGTTGATTATTATGCTACGTTTGTACTTCTCGCTATTGGTGTTCTGTGGCGAATCATCTTCGCCTACCTCGGTATATGGAGCTGGTAATGTTTTGAGTAGAGACTCATGAAAGCTTATAGCGAATAGCGGTTTGGACAGTTAAACAGAAACCAAGAGATAAATCGAGTTAGATTAATCAAGATGGGTGAAAGTGTTGACAATTCCTATCCGCACAAAGATTGTTGCAACAATTGGTCCAGTCTGCGAATCCGAAAAAATGCTGAAGCGACTGAAAAAAGCAGGGATGAGCGTAGCAAGGATAAATCTCTCCCATGGCACAATCAAGGAAAACAAGACAAAGTTTACACGAATCCGTAAGTTGTTACCAACAACGCCAATCATCATGGACCTCGAAGGACCCCGTGTCCGTATCGGCGAGATGACAAAGCCCGTGGAGTTACTCGAAGGAGACCATTTCACTTTAACTACTGACGCAATCCTCGGTACAAGGAGTCGGGTCTCGGTATCACTGAAAACACTCCCTGGGGCGGTTACGAAGGATCAGCGAATCTTTGTGAATGATGGAATAATAGAACTACGAGTGGACAAAGTGGAGGGCAATGATGTTCACACAACTGTGCTCACTGGAGGACCCCTAAGTAGCAGGAAAGGTGTCAATATTCCAGGGACAGAATTGGGTATGTTAGTACCCACCCAGCAGGACCTAGAGCATCTTCGCTTCATAGCAGAGCTAGGAGCAGATTATGTCGCGATTTCTGCGGTAAAACGAAGAAGCGAGGTAGAAACCGTAGAAGAATTCTTGCGGGGCGAAGGTGTCAAAATTCCTATAATCTCAAAAATCGAGCACAGCCTAGCAGTGGATAACTTCAACGACATTCTTGAGGCATCGAATGCGGTAATGGTGGCACGTGGCGACTTGGGTGTAGAAGTCCCCCCTGAACAAGTACCTCTTCTTCAGAAATCAATTATACGAAAGTGTAACCGAGCAGGAAAACCAGTAATTGTAGCAACTCAAATGCTTGAGTCGATGGTAAAGGATATTCGTCCTACACGGGCCGAAACCAGTGATGTGGCTAATGCAATTCTTGATGGCGCGGATGCATTGATGTTGTCGGCTGAAACAGCGGTTGGCAAGCATCCAATAGAGGCTGTGCGCGTGATGGAGAAAATAGGGCGTTACGTTGAAGGGTCCTATCCGCGTCGGCGTGTCAGCCACTATCAGTCCGGACAACATGAAATCGCCGAGGAGCTAGGAGAAGCTGTGGTAACACTCGAAGAACACCTCGGAATAGGCACAATCCTTGTGATCACCCAGGCAGGATACACCTCACGGATGGTATCAAAGTTCAGACCTCGTGCCCGGATTGTATCGATAACACCACACCTCCGTGTCCTACGCCAACTGAAGTTGCTCTGGGGGGTCGAATGCCTGCTGATGGACCCAGTGGAAAACACTGATCAAATGCTCAAAGAAGCAGTAGAGCGCGTCACCGAAGAACAAATTCTCACTCCCGAAGATCGAATCATTGTTGTGAGCGGCTCAGTGCTCTCACCCGGTAAAACAAACATACTAGGCGTCTTCACCGTTAAAGACATCCTCCAAGCCCAAGTCCTCAAATAGAACCGAGTATCACTCCCGGTTTGAAGATTTTTAACCAAGAACATGGCATAGTCCGATGGAACTAGGGAGTTTAACTGCAATGTTCAGTACTTTTCTTCCGCTCGTTGATATCCGATGGCTCTTAGCTGCCCTGATTCTATTCGGATTACTGATTAGCTTCATTCTCACCTTCGTCATAGTTGCTGCCATCACACTTCATCGCCGACACGTCCAGAAGGTTGCTGCTAGGGAGGGGAAAACGATTTCAATTCTGTACCGAGGTCCATCTAGGAAAAAATCCTTAATCGTCATCTTCGGATTCTACCTCATCCTCGCCGTCGTGGAGATTGTTCTCACTGTACTCGGGATTGTTCCAATCCCAGTAACACCTGCCATGGAGGACCGTATGATGATGGCTGCGATGATCCTTTTAGTCATTCTCATTGATGGGCTGTGGCCCACCAGCATGATTGCCGCGCTCATCCTAAGCATCCGGGATCATCGGGAGTCACTCCGCATCGCCCGTAATAAATAATTTAGAAGGAAATCCTATAATATGATTAACCTGAGCTACACTTCATTCCCGACCCATCTGGGTATGAAACTCGTAAATTCTTCTATCAAGAGTATTCCGTTTCCCGCTGAGTTGGTCTTAGAGATTCGCCGTATCTTAGCTGGTCTTGTGCTATTCATGCTAGTGTTTGATCTCATTTTCACTTTCGTGATAATTGGTATTATTTACCTTCACCGCCGGCGCATACGAAGGGCTGCTGCTGAGGAGGGGCTAACCGTCACCTTCAAGGTCCGTGGCCCCGCGCTCTACAAAATCTACTGCGTATTCTTCTTTCTCTACCTTTCCATCTTCGTCATAGGAACTGTACTCACCCTAGCAGGCTTGCTCCCAATCCAGTTAACACCATCTGCTGAGGAAACATTAACCAGTATAGTGTTGGTTTTCATGTTAGTGTTAATTGTCGGTGTCTGGCCCACCCTTATGGTTGTGGGGTTCATCGTCGATATCCGAGATCAGCGTACCGCACTTCGTGATGCCCGTACTAGAAAATAGAACATAAATAGAGCTACTCAGTTAGCCGAGATGATATGGTAATAGAATGCATCAAGAGGGAGACTGATTAGACGATGGTAGTGCACATGTTACAGAATCCAACCTTCCACTATGGCTACATCCTCTATAGAGGAATCCTATGGTCATTCATTTTCATTGTTGTTTCCGCGGCAATCATCTACGGACATCGGAGGCACATCCGGCAAGTGGCAGTGAGGGAAGAGCGAAAGGTATCCTTCAAGGATACAGGCAGCGATATAACCGGACTCCTTGAGTGTCTCTTCTGCATCGGTTTAATCATGATTTTTGTACTCATAGGACTAGAAATTATCCCATCGGAAATACTCATTGAGCAGCTAACCCCATCAAACATCAGTCTCCTCATCTTGCTATCAGCGATGCTCTATGCCTTCATCCCGGCCATACTTGTAATCGCTACGATATGGACTGTTAATCTTCAGGGACGGCTTCTACAAGAAGCATTGCAGGCAAAGCCTAGGGCAAAACGGAAACCAATTCCAAAGATAAGATGTATTGGTTGTGATAGGCTCCTACCCCATAACTGGCAATACTGTGATAGCTGCGGTAGCGCCACTTCAGATTTGGAAGAGAACCCCCACCCATAGTGTCTGTTCAACAAAAGCAAGTCTTTTATGAACCACAACCTACTGTCTCGACCAGTTCTATCTCCAGGGGACCTATCTATGCCCGAACCAGCTGTGGAAGACAAACGTATTTCTCTCAAAGAAGTAGCCAAGAAAATCCCTGATGGTGCTCATATCGCCTGGGGCGGCTTTGGCTACCAACGACCACCAATCGCCCTTTCCCACGAATTAATCAGGCAACAAAAACGGGGCATCAGAGTCTACACATGTGGCTCTGAATATGATCTTGACTGCATGGTGGGTGCAGAGGTGTGTTTGGAGTACGAGGTTGCATTCTTTGCTATTGAAGCTCTTGGTCTAGCCCCAAATCTCCGACGGCGCAGTAAAGAAGGCAAGGTTCGGTTTGCCAACTACACAAATTTAGCTATGGCTATGCGGTTTCTGGGTGGAGCCCTGAATGTACCCTTCATGCCGATTCGGCATATGCTTGGAACTGATTTGCTAGCGAAGGCAGACCTTCGGAAGGACAAGGCACGTGTCGTTGATTGCCCGTTCACAGGTACACCGATTGTGCTGTTGCCTTCGATTAAGGCGGATTTTGGAATAGTGTGTGCCCAGCGAGTGGATATGGAGGGGAACGCGCAGATCTTCGGGATTAAAGGTGAAGACAATGAAATTGCCCGGTGCGCCAAGACTACGATTGTCTTTGCTGAGGAAATCATTACTAACAAGGAGATTCGGAGTAATCCCGATTTGACGATGATTCCTGGGCTCTATGTAGACCATGTTGTTGAGGTACCTTTCGGGAGCTGGCCGTTACAGGTGTATCGGTATTATGATTATGACCTTCCTCACTTGCAGATGTATGTGCAACAGTGTCGTACCGAGGAAGGTTGGCAGGAATACCTTCAAGAATGGATTCTGGGCGTGGAGAGCCACGCAGGCTTACGGAAAAAGATTGGTGAAAAGCGGTTGAAGGAACTTCGTGCGGACAAGGTGCGCGGATACTAGAATGGATGTGAAATGATATGACTGATTACACTTCTACTGAAATGATGGCGGTTTGTGGAGCCCACGCTGTACGTGACGGAGAACGAGTCTTCGCTGGTACAGGCCTACCAGTGTTAGGGGCTCTGCTGGCAAAGGTGACACATGCACCTAACGCTGTGATAATTTACGAGGGAGGCAATGTTGATTGTCAGAACAAGGAGCTTGCTCTCTCTGTTGCAGATTCCCGGCTTTGTTATCAAGCGGCTGCTTCGATAGGTCTTATTGAGACTCTCGGGTTCCTCATGCAGGGAGGTAGAGTTGACTTGGGCTTCCTTGGTGCTGCTCAAATCGATGAGTATGGAAACATCAACACGAGCTATATCGGTGATTTCGAGTCACCAAAGGTTAAGCTTCCTGGCAGTGGCGGCGGTAACGACATAGCAAGCTCAGCTGGACGAATTGTACTGATGTTTACACACTCAGCGCGCAAGTTCGTGAAGAAGCTGGATTACCTAACCAGCCCTGGCCATCTTCAGGGTCCTGGGAGTAGAGAGAAACTGGGGCTCATCGGTGGTGGCCCCTCACTGGTGGTCACCGATAAATGCCAGATGGACTTTGACGAAAAGACCAAACGGATAAGACTAAAATCTGTGCATCCTGGAGTGACTGTGGAGTGGGTCAAAGAGAACGTTATGTTCGATTTGATTATCCCCAGCAAAGTGCCTACAACGCCTGAGCCAACTACCCAGGAGTTAGAGAAGCTCAGAGCCCTCGATCCACAGGGAATCTATCTTGGAAAGGGTCAAAAATAAGGAAGAGTCAGTCTTTCCGTCTCTTTAGAAGCAGCTCTTAGAATGAGCGTTCAGCCTTGAACGTCTTTCCACGTGCAATGATGATACACCTTTTTCCACTAGGGGATATAATGAGTTTCGCACTTTCGATGACTTCCAGAGGAATTCCCTCTTTTTCTAGTGCTTGGTGGAACCATTTTGTCATAGCTAGGTAGAACCTTTCCACATCATCACCTGTCATAGCTGGAGTCATTTCACCGCTCACTAAATCCACTATTATAGTTTCTACTGGTCTGATTCTCTCGAAGGGATCCAGCCCAATAGGTTCTGGTGTCCAAATAGAGTCTCGTATTGCATTGTTTGCGATTGAACGTAAGCGGACAAGCTTCAAGGTGTTAACCTCCTAGCTCGCTGGTTATCTCTTTCTTCGGTGTACTATAAAAAAGGCGATAGCCAGTGCTGGAATGACCGCCAGCATGATAGCAAATGCCAGTAATTGTTCTATCTGTAAACTGAAAGCTGGTTGAGGAGAGTTAGGTGGTACACGGAGTACCCACATGTCCTCAGCTCCTGCTCCGTAGCTTTTAGTAGATCCAGCAACGACCAAGTCCCCTGTGTTGGTTTCAACGAGGGATGAGGCGAAATCGTCTGACACTCCACCGTAAAGGCGACTCCATTGTTGATTACCGTTCTCATCTGTCCCCACAATGAACATGTCGGCATATCCCGAGTCTTCACTTATGCTAAATCCAGCAATTGTAAAACCGCCCTGGCTGTATTCGATGAGGGAGTGTCCCTGATCCACATCGGTTCCTCCGAAACTCTGGTTCCATTGATGTGTGCCTGTGGCGTCAGTGCGGAGAAGCCACATATCGCGGTCGTCTGCATTCTCAGTGTATCCCGCTATGGCAAACCCACCCCCGCCACATTCGATTACCGAGAACCCTTGATCATCGCCATCGCCGCCATAAGTACGATTCCAGAGCTGAAGACCATCACTATCTGTTCGCAGGAGCCAAACATCCGCTGGACCTATTGAAGGATTTGGTGTATCCTCTTTCATGTATCCAACAACTGCAAACCCGCCATCTTGGCATTGTACGACAGAATAAGCTGCTTCTTTTCGAGGACCTCCATGAGTCTGATTCCATAACTGGTTTCCGTTGCGATCAGTACGAACCATGAATAATTGCCCAACATAGAATGGTGCGCTGCGGAAAAACCCGACAATGAGGAATCCTCCATCACTCAGCTCAATAAGGTCATTTCCCCAATCCTCGTTTTCCGCTCCATATGAGAAGTTCCATAGGTGGTGTCCCTCCTCATTCACGCGAATTAGCCACGCATCATTAATTGATTCATCCGCGTTTGCCCACGTTTGTCCGGCTACTGCGAAACCTCCATCTTGGCACTCGACAATGGAGTATAGTCCTATTGCACCTTCCTGTCCACTGTATTCATCTCCGTGGATGCCTCCCCAAGGCGTTCCATGGTTTCTATGCCAGAGCAGATGCCCTGCGTCATTGATGCGTACTAGCCATAAATCGATATAACCGACACTAAAGCTCTGTGTGTATCCCGCGATGATGTAGCCGCCAGTGCTAACAGGAATTACAGACTGACCGATGTCATAGTCAACTCCACCATAAGTGTGACTCCAGGGACCACCAGAGGCAGCTACACTCAAGGAAGTTAATGGCTGTCCTACCATCATCTGGTTACAAAGAAGTGAAAAGACAATGATTGAAAACAGAACTCGGGAGATATTCATTGACAGCTCATCTCTACGATTTTCTTACGTTATCTCTGACGTCGCACCAGAATGAAGGCGACTGTTAAAGCAAAGATAGTAACTATAATGACAAAAGCTGCTACCAGCTGACCTACATGCAGGCTAAATATAGCAGGTTGTGGCGAATTAGGGGGAACCCGAATCACCCATAGATCCTCATCTCCCGCCCCATAACTTTTCGTCGAACCAGCGATGACCAAATCGGCACTGCTGCTCTCTACGCAAGAGAAGGCAAAATCATCTTGGGGACCACCGTAGATTCGGCTCCATAGGAGTTCACCAGAATCGTCCACACCAACAACAAAGACATCGGCAGTTCCTGGACCATCACTTAGCGTGAAACCAGTGACGACAAAGCCCCCTGCGCTGTACTCGATTATTGAATGACCCTGATCCACATCAGGTCCACCAAAGGTATTCTCCCACAATTGTGTACCTGTACTGTCAGTTCGGAGAATCCACATCTGGCGGTCTTCTCCAATATCTGTATATCCACCAATTGCAAAGCCGCCTTCTTGGCATTCAACAATTGAGAAGGCTTGATCATCACCTAGTCCACCGTATGTGTGATTCCATAACAGAAGTCCCTCTTGGTCCACTTTGAGAAGCCAGCAATCCGCGGGCTCTGACTGGGTGCTTTGCTTGATATAGCCTACAATTGCAAAGCCGCCTTCTTGGCATTCAACTACTGAATACGCCGAGTCCTTGTGGGGTCCACCGTAATATCGGTGCCACATCTCTTGTCCGTTCTGATCGTAACGAATCAATAAGAGCTCTCCTTCAATGAACTCCC
>JAEOTB010000113.1 GCA_016840065.1 Candidatus Hermodarchaeota archaeon
GGGTGAAAAAAATGGGTGAAAAACAACGCTTCGAAAAGGAAAAACAAGTCAAAATTGGAAGAATCGATGGGGATGTTGAGATCCGAGATTGTGATTCCATCGTACCCCTAAAGGGATCAGAGATTGTGGTGGAAGGCACCCTTCACATAAGAGGGCGACCACCAGTAATCGAAGGTTCACTGAAATGCGAATACCTAGATATAGATTGCCGGGATGAAGTCGAGATTCGAGGCAATCTAACTGTAGCTACCTCCGTGAAGGTAGATCGGGGACGTTTGATAATCGATGGCTCAGCGAGAGCACGCAGGTTCAGCATCAGCAGCGCACTAGAAGTAAAAGAAAACATTGAATGCACAACGGTCTCTTGTGGCGGCTCACTCCGTGTGGGTGGTGACATTAAAGCAGAGAAACTTTCTGTCGGAGGCGCAGCCCGTATCGGCGGAAAAATCGAGGTTGAAGATCTAAGCGCAGGAGGCGCAGCTTCATGCAGCCACGGCATTGTAGGCCGTGTCAATGTAGGTGGAGCCTTCAAAGCTACTGGAGCAATGGAGATCGGTGATTTAGATGTAGGAGGAGCTGCTGTAGTAGGTCCTGGCTCGAAAATCCTTGACATCGACGTGGGTGGAGCTTTCAAATGCTCGGGTGAACTTGTTTTCGAAGAACTCGATGTTGGCGGCTCAGCCAAGGTCGAAGGCGATGCCACTGGAAAAGATGTCAATGTCGGAGGAGTCTTGAAAGTGTCTGGGTCACTTGTACTCACAGAAGACCTAGATGTTGGCGGCGTAGTTGCAGTCGGGAGAGATTTGCGTGTCAACGGGGCAATCGAAGTAGGCGGCAAACTTGAGGCTGGCGGTGAAATAGAAGGAAACCGCATTAGTGTAGGTGGAGGAATACGAGCTGTCTACATAAAGGCTCATGAAGAATTCCGCATCGGTCGTCGTGGTGAAGTTAGAGGATTCGTTGAAGCCCGCGATATCATCGTTAGCGAAAAGGTTCGGGGTGAGTCCTTCTACGGCGAATCAATACGCATTGAGGAGAAAGCCCGAGTTCGAAACCTCTACGGACGTGACATCTATATTGAACGCGGTGTTGTTGTTGAGGGAGACATCCTCTATACCGGAAAAATTGAAACCGAAAGGAATGTTGACCTGAGAGTTGAACCCCAGAAGGTGGGTAAACTCCCTTCTCCCCAAAAAGTCGCCAAGTGATTGAATAGTGAATGAGGTATCAGGGGCTTTTGGCTAGCACCGATACCTCTTTTATTCCTTTTTAACAAATCTTTACTACCTACGTATAGTGCTGTACAAGAACGCCAAATGGTGGACTCGTTGACCCAGAAAGGAGGTGTAAAACTAGACAAAGGAATAGTTGTGGTGCCACTGGCAGCTGAGAGTATAGGAGTGCGTAGTCTTTCAACATTAATACGAACTCCTGATCTTAGAGTGCTAATCGACCCAGGCGCAGCCTTAGGTACTCGCAAGAAGCTGCATCCTCATCCCAAGGAGTACCAAATACTCGCCCAACGGCGCGCATCGATACAAGCAGCTGCTCAAGAATCAGACTGTATAGTGATATCACATTACCATTTTGACCATCTAGTTCCCTTTTTCAAGAATTACGCCTATTTCTGGTCAAGTAAAGAGGAAGCTGCAGCGCTCTATAATCGACGTCGAATAATGTGTAAAGACCCCACTCACAATGTTAATCGCTCTCAACGAAAGCGTGGAACCGCGTTTATACATGCTGTAAGGAAGGTGGCTCGTGATGTTATCTTCGCAGATGGTCAATTGTTTAAAACAGGGGCAACGACAATCCGTTTTTCCCCTGCGGTTCCTCATGGAAAGCAAGGAACACATCTTGGCTCTGTGGTAATGACATCGATTCAATACCAAGGAGTTAGTGTGGTGCATGCCTCCGATGTTCAAGGACCGATGATTCCTGAGACTACGGACTGGATTCTACAACGGAATCCTCAACTACTGATTCTCGCAGGGCCACCAACCTACCTGAGTCCTGAAAGAGTCTCCCCTTCTCTTATTACAGAAGCAGCAAATAACCTACAGCGTCTAGTCGTCAAGATACCTACGGTAATACTGGACCATCATCTTCAGCGTGATCCTTGTTGGCGTGATTGGCTAGCACCTATTCAGAAGATATCCAGAGACGTTGGACATAGACTTATCACAGTAGCTGATGCAATGGGAGTTCCAGAGCAATTGCTAGAGACGCAAAGATCTGAACTGTATGTTGCTGAACCTACATCTCACACCTACGAAGCTTGGGTAAAGACAATAACACGGGGCTTCACCACGACCCAGCCCCCATTATAAAACTAGTCTGAACTTCCTGTTCTCATGTCTAAGAGAATATAGTGGATGCCTTTGGTTGTGGAGAATAGAAAGGTCCATGGAAAGGTAGTGGTATTTCTATGAATGCTTCAGCGAATTCGCAACCAGCTTGCAACCCACGTAGTCTTGCCTTTTGAAGATTGAAGGAATGATAGTAACCCTCTGTTTTCTCCATCTGGCTTCTAAACGATATTATCGCCTGTCTTTTCAAATCAACAACTTCGGAAATGTCTACAAATAGGGTGGGTGCTGGAAAGAGATTGTTTATCTCCATACAAAGAAGGCGGCGAAATCGCCACGCTTTATCGCGTTTAAGAGTTGAGTGACCTGCCCATTCAGCTGCTCGTAAAACTGCCTTATGTACAATTATGTGATCTGGGTGATAATCAAGGGAACTGTGGGTGATAATGGTATCTGGCTTAATCTTCCTAATGAGCGGAACGAGCTTGTCAGAAGTTTCACGAACACTTAGAGAGAAATCCGCTCCTACCTCAGCAACAACCTTAGCACCAAGGATTTTACATGCTGCGCGTAGCTCCTTGTGGCGTGCTGGTGTACCAGTAAGGCAGCACACAGTAACCTCAGCATCACGGCTAACCTCCAATGCTATTGTGCCCCCGCACCCAAATGTCTCATCATCTGCATGAGCGCCTACAACAAGGAGTCTTTTTGATTTGGAAGAAATGGAGGTTCTTGTATCTTTAGGCATATTCAAAGATTGGTGGGCTATCGTCAAAAGCCTTCGTTTTCTACCAGTTTCTTTTCCGTAAGCGTTCTAGTACCTGAAGGATAAAAGATAAGGGCAGTGCTGAGCTTGAGCGCATGGGATTCTCGATGCGAATTGGGATAACTTGCTACCCTAGTATCGGTGGGTCAGGATTACTAGCGACCAGGTTAGCTATCGAGCTGGCAAAAAGGGGCCACGAACTTCATATGATTACGTATGAAGTTCCCTTCCTCCTGCAGGAAGGTCGTCATGATAACATCACAGTCAATCTTGTCGATGTGTTAAGCTATCCTCTCTTCAGGTTCCCACCCTATACCGTTGCCTTGGCTTCTCAAATGGCTAGTGTGATTAAGAAACACAAGTTAGATTTGATTCACGCACACTATGCTATTCCTCATGCAGTTTCTGCGTATCTCGCTCACGAAATGACTGGTATTCCCTATGTTGTTACGCTTCACGGTTCTGATGTTCACACGCTTGGAGCTGACCCTGCATACCAACCCGCCACTCGTTTCGCTGTAGAAGCTGCTGATGCAGTAACATGTGTAACAAAACACATCTGCCAGACAGCAGAGCAGACATTAGGTGTTCGCTGCAAAATCAACCCGATAACTAACTTTACTGATCCTGACCAATTCAAGCCTGGACCCTGCATTCATCGATGTGAAGAGCATCAGAAAGAACTGGTTCACGTTTCCAACTTCAGACCAGTAAAACGTGTCCCTGATCTTGTTACTGCCTTCGCCCAAATTTCGTCAGAAGTGCCTGATGCTACTCTTCTGCTTCTTGGTGATGGTCCAGAGCGACCTACTGTAGAGCGCCTAATCCGGGAATTTAATCTAGGTGACAGAGTGAGGTGTCCTGGATTCAAGCGAGATGTATACACCTATTTACGATGCGCTCACGCTTTCGTGCTTTGTTCCGAACTGGAGGGGGCTCCCCTCTCGATTCTCGAAGCGATGAGTAGCGGTCTACCAGTAGTTGCGACAGAAGTTGGAGGGATACCTGAACTCATCACTGATGGAAAGAATGGTTTATTGGTCCCATTTGGGGATATCGATGCTTTAGCAAACAAGCTCTACGCTGTACTTACTGACGATGTTCTTGCTCAAAGCCTGGGCGAACAAGCCAGAAAGAGTATTCTCGCTAACCACACAGCTGAACAAGTGATTCCGAGATACGAAGAAGTCTACGAGACTATTATTAGTCGTTAACATGACTTTTACGCTATCTCATCGCTGATGTAAAAGGTGGCAGCGGCTGGAGTGAAGGGTTGGTAATGGGTGCTTAGCTTTGAGAACAGCGTGTCAAGTCCTATAGACAAAGCCATGTCGATCCAAGCGAAGCTAACTTCCTGCGCGTAGCGCTCTTGTGAATATCGCCCGTACATCTGGGATAGGTAAGTTTGAAGTAGTTGACGTCGTTTTGTCAGCAAGCCAATTCTTTCTTGGAGTTGACGACGATGAGTCGAATCAGTTACTTCTCGCTGTTCTGCAACCATAGTTGACCTCTCTTTGTCTAATTGAGTCTCTGCTTTTAATAGATGCTCGTATGTTTCTCTGATGTATTCGCTACAGGCGGCAAAGAGGGAACGTACAACTCCTGCGTTCTTCTCACGCCCATTTGTTTCGACTGCTGATAGGTAAGTCCACAGCTTCACTGGTAGAAGGGGTTGTAGTTTCTCCTTCTGGAGCTTGTCAGCTAATCTTCTAGTCCAAGGATTGCCATAGAAGAGGCGAGTATATCGGAAGAAGATTGGGGCTACACACTTTACTGCGGCAAGGGCAGGAGAGACCTGTGCATGATAGCTTGTCTCCCCAGCTCCTCCTATGTGTAAAGTGACTGGTGTAAAAGTTTGAACTAGGAAAGCACGTGTATCAACTCTAGGAGAGAGATGTTCTTTCCAAGGGCTAAGATCTGGGTTCCTTTCTGAAACTTCAAGAATATGGTCTTCTTTGCATTTTGGACAGGTAGCAGTTAGTTGGATTGTGTTTGTGCTTGGTCGCACATTTAGCATAGGCTCTGTCCTTGTACGTTGGCACCCTTTTGTCGGGCATTCTAGAAGGAAGGGAACATAATTGTCTTGTCGGTGACCTATTCCTGGTTGGTACCCAAGACTTCGAAGCTGCTCAGCGGATTGGTTGAGGGCCTTAGTGAAGCGTAGTCGGTTAGGTTCTTTCAATAAATATTCAAAGGCTGGCAACATCAAATCACGGATTATAGGCTGAGAGAATGCTTGGAAGAGGATACCACTACCTTCATCTAGGTTGGTCATGTGCATCCATATGCGAAGGGTCCAGTCTGCTAGATTTGATGCTTGAGTAAATGTCTGCGAGAGAAGATTAACGATGGACATCACATTTTGAGCGTATGACATACGATCTTGTTTTGGTTGAGAAGCAACAAGTTCATGATAGGTTGACTCAATTCTCTTACAGACTTGCTCTAGCCATTTCTTAGGGGGTAGGGGTAAGATGTGGAGAGGGGAGTTCCTATACTCGCGTGGAACTTGGAGTGAAAATGTTAGCCCCTTGGGTCCTGGACTAGGAAGGTGAACTACGGTAAGTTCTTTCTGTTCATGGTCATGATCTCCAACAAACATTACTGGTATTGCATTTTGAAATGAAGCGAGACGGCTTATGGCTGCCATTTTATTAATTACAAAACCTGGGCCACCAAGCACAGCTGGTTGGTGTCCCGCCTCTACAACCGATAGACTTTGTGTCAGTTGGTTCAGCATTTCTTTTACTTTGCTGGTCATCATTCGATGTTCTCTATGAAGGGTTGTTATTGCTTGAAGCAGTTTTTCTACGCGGTCTTCTGAGAAGAGTGGTGTGTCGCCTTTCGAATATGAATGAGAAATTGGTTGGCTGAATTGAACTGCTTCTGCTGCTGTTCGAGGTATTGGTCCCCAGAATTGATGTTCTACGGTCTCCTGGTCAAAAACATAAGCAGTGTAGAGATTGTTTGCGTCAGGTAAAATGGAGGTACCCCGGGACGGTTTCATGACGAATTTTCCTCCTCTGTCGGCTGCCTACGCATTCCTATTCCCACTAGACAACTGAGGATCGAGACTGTAGCTATGAGAGCAATAAGTGTAAGGGTGTTCGCTGAGAAGTAGAGAGTGTCTAGAATGGGAATTGACCCCCCAAACTCCCATAATTCATATTCCATTCTTTGAAGGCTATGATTGACTAAATCCGATTGTGCGGTTCGTCTTTCACCGATATAGTCAGATCCATTACAAACCCAAAGCGTGACAACTGGTACATTCCGAACGTAGAGTGAATTATACACGGCACTTGACGGGTCTGAAGCAATATAGCCCGTAAGGAGGTCAAAAGGAAGCCAGCCCCAAGGCGGCACATAGGCCATGACCCAAGCATGACCCACACCATTTCGCCAGTCAACATAGAGATAAGCCTCTTCTGCAATAGAACCCCAGAGAAAGCCTGTTGTAATCGCGCCTTCCTGATACCAGTGTCCGGTCATTAAATAACAGGGAATACCAAAAAGTCGAAGAAGTACAATAAGTAGATTTGATTTATCGTCGCAGTCTCCTATTTGACTATTCACTAATTCCTCAGGATATTGGGGCTCAGTTAACGTAATAGGATTGTGAATGTGAGTATCAATCCAGGACATAGCTGCATAAATCAAAGCTAGTGTTTTCTCTTGTTCATCCTCCGCTAATTCACTCTGAATTGAAGACGCCAAGTCTATGAGAGTACCGTTATCGGTTTTCCAAAGACTAGTAGCCTGAGTATACCAGTAATACTCCTCCGCATCCATCAAGCTAGAAATATCAGTTACATTTCCTGATTGTTCTGTGTCTATCTGAGGTGGATTGAATCTATGATCTAACACCTCAAATGACCATTCTTCCTCCCAAAACAGAATATCACCTGGTTGAAATGGCGTAGTTAAATTAGATTCCTGCAGATGATTTCCATCGATATCAGTTGTTAATCTGGTTATTTGTATACTATCATTGTTTAATGTGATATTCTGGCTAATTTGTTTACAAACTTGGGAACTTGAGTTACTGTAATAGTCCCAGAAACGATAAGGTTCAGAAGAATAAGAGGAATTACCTGAAACAATTAAGGCACCTGAGACACTGAAATTCCAAAAATGGACATAGCGAAAGCCCTGAACAGATGGAGGTGGTGAGCATAGTAGGGCGAAAAGAATGATACCCATTAGAACTGTTACATATCTAGGTTTTCGCATTACGGCGTCGCCAATCCTCCAGATTAGAGTATCGTTGCTTATTCATAAGCCCTTTTCTTTTTTCACCACTCTACATCTTGAGATTGATAACAATGTCCATTGCTGGATAGTGGTGGAAGCAGGTACAACAGTGTAATACCAGTGTTTTTTAACGAACGCAGATAATACAGTATCTTAGAGTCGTTTGGCACTAGGGTCCGGCTTGGAGATTGAGCCGTAACCCTTTTATCCACATTGTGCTAGGCGGGTTGACAATATCCCTAACGCACTAGATTGTTTAAAGAGGAAATCTGAATGAAGCTTGGTGAAGTCTCAAAGATGGTGGTCGACTTCTTGCGCAGTAGTCCTAGCAAGGAATTTACTGCTAATACTGTTCTCCTGCATTTAGGTTTGCCACCAGAACAGAAACGACGGGTTTATGATGTTATCGAAGTATTGGCATGTGCTGGGCAGATAACAGTCCGTAAAGAGGGAAGAAAACGACACTTCCAATGGATTGCTACACCAGCTCCTGAACCTGTGGAGTCGGTGGAGCTCGATCTCCCCGAGAATTCTCCATTCAGTGAGGCAGGGACAGTTCTTCATGTACTGCTTCATTTCAATGCTCGTGCATTCCAAGAACTCTCGAATGAAGCTACGATGGGAATGCTTGAAAGAGATATAAAACGTGCGGTCTTGGGGGCAAACGCAGTCAGTATAACCCGAATTACACTCCAGAATAGTCAAGGGCGTATTTTGAAACAATCTCCGAGTGCTCTTCCTGCTGCTGTGTGAAGTCAAAAACATAGTAGTTGATTCGAAAGGCTAGCCTTGTTCTTCTAAATCCTTTCTAACCGATTCATAGAAGCTGATAGCTTCTTCACCACGACGTTTAACCATTATCTTAGGTTCAACACCTTCGAGCCGTCGCTGTACCTGAAGAACTCCAATCTTTGGTATTTTTCTGACAAGTTGTCGTCGAAGAAAGAGGGTAATGGCAATATCCTCTATCCGTGCAGCAAGGTGGGGTTTAGTTTGCCTTAGCTCAACAAGATAAGAGACAGCATCAGGCATGAAAATTTCTTGGATAAGTCGTTGCCGCTTCTGCTGCTGTTCCTCTTCTATTTCTCTAACCGCTTCCTGCTGCTTCTTCTCCTTAAGGATGGCCTGCAGTTTTCGTCTTCGAATAATCGACAGTTCATCAGATTCCTTGGACATCGAATTAATCCCAGCTACAAGGAGAAGGCACTAGCCCAGTATTTTTAAGGTTTTTGAACAATCCCATCAACATACATATTCAAGGTGGTCTTTTTTTTGCAGCGCTGGAATTCCCTTGTTTCTCTTCTGATAATCACGGCGTTAGTCGCCTCACCAATTATACCTATTTTTGAAACGAGTTACTCGCTGATTCCACATCCTGTTGTCCGTTCTGATTCCCTTGAATTCAATGGCACACGTGCATTCGCTTATCTAGAGGCTCAATGTGCCTTTGGACCACGGCCACCAGGCTCAGATAATCTGACCCGATGCGGGAATTACGTAATCTCCACACTTGAAACGCTAGGGTGGCCTGTAGAACAGCAGAACTGGACGCACATGGGAACACCTCTGAGGAACATCATTGCTGGGGCAGCTGATTTGCCTCGAATAGTGCTACTAGCTCACTATGACACAAGACCAAGGGCAGACAATGAGCCTGATCCTATAAACCAATCACAACACATACTCGGCGCGAACGATGGCGGGAGTGGCACGGCAGCATTACTTGAACTCGCAGCAGTGCTACCAGATACTGCTAAAAATTCAGTTGTCCTCCTCTTCGTTGACGCAGAGGACTCGGGAGGTATTAATGGCTGGGAATGGATAGTGGGGTCAACATACTATGTAAACAGCCTTATCGTAAATCAGGTGGCTATGATAGAAGCTGCTATTCTTCTGGATATGATGGGCGACGCAGACCTACAGCTGAAACGCGAGGGCAGTTCCACTCCAAATCTTGTTGACAATCTCTGGGAAACTGCTGCAAACCTTGGATATGACAATCTTTTCCAAAACATACCTGGATACACACTTGTAGATGATCACCGCCCTTTCCTGCAAGCAGGAATACCTGCAGTCGATATCATTGACTTCGATTATCCTTACTGGCATACGCTTGAAGATACTCCAGACAAATGCTCTCCGGATTCACTCGAGGCAGTGGGGCGAGTAGTTGAGCAATTTGTACAAGAACAACTAGACTCGCCTTTGACGTTTCGGAATCCTCTAGGCTGGTGGATAGTCATTGGTTCTGCTTCCTTAGTCTGTCTTGTTGTTATTGTTGTGTTGTACATCCGGTTTCGAAGAAGCAAGCACACAATGTGATTGTATTTATTCCAATAAGGGTCTACCACCTGAATATTTTTAAGAGACCATTTCGAATCTTCGTTCCTCCCCGGTGATGAAGCAGGAGCATAACATCTCCTACGCTTCTACAAATCAAAGAATACGATAACACTGGTGGATTCAGAAAATACGAAAAACTCTCCTTTCAGGAGGAAACTAATAAAATGCCAAAAGCAAAATCAACAGAATCAAAACCCAAAGCAGAGAAAGATGAAAGCGTTGTCTTCGTCGGCAGCAAGCCCCTGATGTCGTACATAACAGCCTGTGTGACACAACTCAACCGAAATCCTGATGAGCTTGTCATCAAGGCGCGTGGTCGAGCTATTAGCCGTGCAGTTGACGTCGCTGAAGTTCTACGAAACCGGTTCATGACTGACCTTAAGGTGAGCAGCATCGAAATCAGCACTGAGCAAGTGACGACTGCAGAAGGAAACACCGCAAACGTAAGCGCAATGGAAATTACTTTAGTGAAAACTAAGTAGTAGCCAGTGGTTGCAAACGCCATCAGTACTCGAATATTGCAGCCTCTTCGAAAACCCTACCGCGGGAGAACGTTCTGCTGTTTTTTGCAGTGGTTCTCCCTCCCTTTTTCTCTCCCGATTCTAGTAGACTTCGTTTCTCGTATTATGTATTAGGGCTAGTTAGCTGTAAATACAAGGGCACCACCGATGTAGGTTTGTTTTATCTTCATTTTCCGAAGCGTTTCAGAATCTACCGAGAGGGGATTCTCAGAAAGGACTACAAAATCAGCTAGCTTACCAGGAGCAAGGCTTCCTTTCTCTTGCTCTTCGAAACTAGCATAAGCTGACTCGAGAGTATAGCATTGTAATGCCTCCTTGATTGTAATGCGTATGTCAGGATTGGGGTGGGCAACCGCTGAGTAAAGCCCATATATCGGATCCAAAGGCATACAATCAGACCCAAAGGCCACGCGAACACCCTCATCTAGGATGCTCCGAAAATTATTCAGTCCTTGTGCACGAGCCTCTCCTAAACGCTCGTCGTACATTCCTCCAGGATTTCCCCAACGGAGAGCGAAGTTCGGCTGCATCAACAGAAGCATATCAAGTTCCTTCACGCGTTTAAGCAGGGGTGCGGTCAGCTGCTCTGCATGGATAATGTTGTGACGTAGCTGCTTAATCGTCTTTCTACCACTCACCTTTTCCTGACAGCTTAGCACCATATCAATAGCTGCTTCGCCAATTGCGTGGGTACTGACTTGTTGTTCTAGTCTGTTAGCCACTTCCAAAATCGAACAATATTCCTCTTCTCCCATCTCAAGGTATCCACTATTCGATGGATCATCAGTATAAGATTGATTAAGGGCTGCTGTTCGAGCACCAAGTGAGCCATCAGTAAATACCTTTATTCCACCAATCCGGAAAGTGCTGTCACCCAATCCTGAGGTAAAACCAAGTTTTACTATAGGCGCTATCAGGTCCTTATCTAAATTACAGTAGGTCCGCACAGTAAGTTCACCTGCCCTCCAGAGTTTAAGATAGCTTGCAAGGCAATGAAGTTGTGTTCTGGATAGGTTCTCGTGAACCGATGTGATGCCCAGACTGGCAGCAAATAGAGAGGCAGCGCGAATACTTTGAAGCGATTCCTCCTCCAGTGAGCGGAGGTGACGAGTATCAACAGGAACGTCACGAAGTACTCCAGTTGGCTCTCCTGTTCGCGCATCCTTGTCAACACCCGGGTGACTAAAATCAATGTCCAACTTGTTTAATGCAAGGGAATTTACACTATAGAGATGACCGCAAACACGTACAAGCACCACTGGATTCTTTGGTGCAACAGAATCAAGGTCAATTCTAGTAAGGTACCGGCGAACAGGCCAACCACTTTCATCCCAATTATATCCAAAGACTGTCTTTCCAGATGAAGCCCGAGCAACATACTTCCGTAATTTGGCCAAGGCATCCTCCGCAGATTCAGCATCACCCAGATCTAGATTTATTAAACGGCGTCCTAAGCCTTCAAGATGAGCATGGCTATCGATAAAACCAGGCGTTATAGTTCGCCCGCGTAAATCTAGAACGCGTCCTGCAAATCTAGCCAAACCTGCTAGCTCCTTGTTATCTCCAATCGCAATGATTCTTCCACTACTGACCGCCATCGCTTCAGCTGAAGGAAGGTCAGGGTTCATTGTCAAAATATCCGCATTTGAAACAACAAGGTCAATACGTAGGGTCAACGTTACAATACCTCATTGAATATAGGATTTTCACTAACCTTATATCTACAACATCCTTGTGATAACTCGTGCCATATGTGATATGAGGCGTTATCATGGTTACTTCCTACTCTATTTACATCCACCGCCTACAGAACCGTAAAGGTACACTCTATCTTGCAGCTTGTCTGCTACTCCTTGGGGCCCTCGTCTTTGGTCTCAACATTGTCCCAGCAAGCGGTAGTACAATTCCACGTCAACTTGAACCCGCTTTCGGGTATCAAGGTCCCTACATCAATGATCTCGTCTTCAGCTTTTATCATGGCGCCGATGCACAATGGGCAGCGTTGACAGACGGTGTTATTGATGCTGGTAATGAATTAGTAGTACCCGTGGCTAGATCTGA
>JAEOTB010000022.1 GCA_016840065.1 Candidatus Hermodarchaeota archaeon
TTACGGACAACATCATCAGGATAATGTCTGTAGCCTACAATGTTTTGGCCTCTGAGAAGCATCTGAAGCTTTGTCTTCGGAAGAGCTTCACGCAGGTCGCGGAGCCGTTGCCAAGGACTCTCCTTTAAGAAACGGAGGGGAGCATCAAAGGTTGCGCCTCCCCACACCTCCATAGAGTGGAAGCCAACTTGATCCATCTTTTCGGAGATAGGGAGCATATCTCTTGTGTGCATCCGTGTAGCTAGAAGTGACTGGTGTGCATCTCGGAAAGAGGTGTCAGTAATCTTGAGAGGTGTTACCCCAGACATTGCATACAACCTACGTCTCAAATAATTGGGCATTCCCTTTAAGCAGTTCCCAAACGCTATGCCCGAGGGAGGAGCTGCTATTCTATTTCAAGGTTCGAGAGCAGTTATTCGGCGAGTGTGAAACTACGAAATACCTTTTAATAACATTGTACGCCTGTTATAACGTCTAAGAAATAGACTCTTTGGTGAAACTTATGGCACGAATAGTAAAAACATGGATTCCTTGTTTGCTACGAAAAGATGATCGCTTCCAAATAATGGCTAAGAATGAAGGGGATACGGTGAACAGTACAGGCTACTTAATTCTACATTACAGGATTCCTACACAAGCGCTTCGCGGACCAAAGGCGACAAGGGAATTACATGTTGAAGGTTTTCGAATAGGTGTTTATAGCGCCGACTCACGGAATTATATTGACGAAATTAGGCTGATTGGGGTTAAACTGGTGAGAGGAGGTTCCGGAACTCGAGTAGTCTGGTCAGAAAGAAAAACATTATCGGGACACGGCGAAACACAATTCAACATTCAGTCTTCTGGAGGAATAAACCTTTCAGACTTCGCTGCCTTTGATGTTGCATTACTCGGAAAAACTAGCACACGTGAAAGACTGTCTATTTCATATGTTTCAGCGCTGTGCTGGTATTCCCTACCTAAATCCTCTAGAACTCGCAGAACCCTCAGAACACTCAAGCCTCGTGATAGAGATGACTTCCAAGGTGTAGAGCGCGATGACCGTTCAGGAAGAATAACCTCTTAAGGCTGGTTTATTTACGAGGAGTATCTGCGGTTATCTGTTATCTTCCTTGGGAGTATCTACTCTCGGGAGGTGTCACGGAGTTATTAGGTAAAGGTTGCCAAACCGCTAGCCACCTTCAAGGCAATGCCATATCGAAATCCTTCCCGGTATACATATTCGAGATACCTATAGAAGTGCTGTCCACAGTTGACGCCTAAACGGTCTTCACAATCAAGAACGATTTTTGGGTAGATTAATATCCAAAGACACAGTAATAGAGCTTGAAGGAGTCTAGCCACACTATATGGTTAGAAAATCCAAGGAGAAAATTAATTTGAAAAAGGTCGTTAGAAGACACACATCAGTTTTATCAAGCTCGCCTTTCAGAGCAATAGGCATTGGAGCGATGCTGGCATTACTTTTGTTCGTTGTGGCTTTTTCAGTCACACCAACAAACAGAGTCTCTTCAGCTTTACCGCGTGCTTTTGTGGAAGAATCTTCTGTAGAAAAAACCATTGAGGTTACTGGTGAATCATTTTATCAGGTGCACTTCAACCTAGACGGATATGCCACACCCAACTCAAGCTATGGCATCCTTGAGCTAGACTTCACAGGTTCTAGAAACATCCAGTATCTGAACCTGAACGTCAATGGTACGTGGGTAATTCAAAATGTTCCTCTCTTGAGCGTACAAAGCGAACAGACAGCTCAAACACAACGCTTCTGGTTCCCACTTGGGGTCTCGGACGGTACACAAGTGAGTGCTGTAGATTACGGTTACTCTGTCTCTGAACAAATATTGGAAGCCGCTCCTACTCGAGACAGCGATGCCCAAGTTAATGCAATTGACTACGTGATCTACAATGGCGGGCAAGATATCGAGCTAGACCCCTCATGGCCTGCGGCTACACCAGTCATCGGCGGCATAGTCACAGACACTCTACTCCATGTTAAAGCCAATGTTCCCAACCAAGAGGCTGGAATAAACGAGTGCGCTCCAACCGCTGTTTCGAATAGTCTACAGTACCTTAACGCCCATCACAGTCTAGGGATTGCCGCATCCGAATTAACCATCGAAAAGATGAAGAACGCTACAAACTGGCATACCTATGGTTGCTGGATCTGGCCTGACGATAACAGACCCGAGGGAGAAAGGAATGCATGGTATGAGGATAAAGCTGCCTACATCCAGGAGATGGGTTGGGCGATTTCCACGAAGTTGATTCTGCCTGCGGACATTAGCCAGGTGATTGCTGAAATCGACGCCTGTGAGGATATTGAGATGGAAATCGGTGGTCACACGGTATGCGTAGTCGGTATGGCTGATTTAGGAGGCGGAAAATACTCAGTCACAATCCAGCACGACAGTCAACAAAATGCAGCTGGTGGAACAGTTACGGAGACAGGTGTTTGGGACTCAAACACCAACACATGGTCAGGCGCCCTTGCAGGTTGGGGACTCAACTACTTCGTTGTAGAATCGCCGATAAGCGTTGAAATCCCCGGTAATCCTTGGCCTGCTCTAATTATTGGACTAGTTATCGCTCTCACACTTGTCATATCTATTAGACGACACAAGAGACCACGAACCGCCCTCTAATGGGCTACGTCACGTACTCAGAGCTGCAAACTCACAAAGGTATATTCCCGTGCTTCTTGCGCGGGAGTGCCTTCCTTTTTGTTCTTAGCAATTCAAGGGCAGCGATTAGCCTAGGGCGTGTAACTGCTGGCTCAATCACTTCGTCAATGAAACCCCGCCTGGTTCCAGAATAGGGATTAGCGAAGCGTCTACGATACTCCTCAATCCTATCTGCTCTAGTTTGCTCTGGATTCTCTGATTTCTGGATTTCCCGGCGGAAAATGATGTTAGCTGCGCCTTCAGGTCCCATCACAGCCAGCTCACAAGTTGGCCATGCATATACTACATCGGCGCGTAAATGCTTGGACCCGAGGACGACATATGCGCCTCCAATGGCTTTGCGTGTAATTACTGTAACTTTGGGTGCTGTTGCCTCAGCGTAAGCAAACAAGATTTTGGCTCCATGACGAATGATTCCTCGATGCTCTTGATCGACACCAGGAAGGAAACCCGGAACATCCATGAATGTAAGTATGGGAATGTTGAAAGCATCACAGAACCGAACGAACCTCGCGCATTTGTCTGCAGCGTCAATATCAATCGTACCGGCAAGGTAGTTCGGCTGGTTTGCGACTACACCTACAGGATAGCCGTTCAAGCGGATGAAGCCTACAACCATGTTTTGAGCAAAGTGTTGGTGAACCTCAAGAAATCTATGGTTATCCGCAACACTGAGGATTGCCTGCTTCATGTCGTAGGGGATTGTCGGGTTATCGGGGAGCAGGTCATTCAGCTGTGGGTCGGTGCGGCGGGGGTCATCTGTGGGCGCTTCATACGGTGCATCATCCATGTTATTTGAAGGGATATAGGATAGGAGATCCCGTATAATCTGAAGGCAATGGTTCTCGTTTTCAGCTACGAATTGGGCAACACCACTTTTCACGTTATGCGTCATGGCGCCACCTAACTCCTCAAAGGAAATCTCTTCACCCGTGACAGATTTAATCACATTCGGACCGGTGATAAACATGTGACTAGTCTTCGCGACCATAATTGTAA
This sequence comes from Candidatus Hermodarchaeota archaeon, assembly GCA_016840065.1. Taxonomy (GTDB): domain Archaea; phylum Asgardarchaeota; class Hermodarchaeia; order Hermodarchaeales; family Hermodarchaeaceae; genus YT-063. Next base: position 3,684 of record JAEOTB010000022.1, read on the forward strand.
AATCGGTCACAGCGGGGCTGTACACAGCACCGCCAGCGCAGGGTCCCATAATCGCACTTATCTGGGGGATGACTCCCGAAGCGATGACATTGCGGTAGAAGATTTCACCATAAGCACCTAGACTCGCGACACCTTCTTGGATACGCGCCCCACCTGAATCGTTGAGCCCAATCACAGGTGCCCCGGTTTCCAGTGCTAAATCCATTATCTTACAGACCTTTTCACCGAACATCTCACCAAGAGCTCCGCCAAATACGGTGAAGTCTTGACTGAAAATGCAAACAAGCCGTCCATTGACAGTTCCATATCCTGTCACCACCCCGTCGCCCGGGATTTTCCGTTTATCCATGCCAAATTCTGTGCAACGATGCTCAACGAGGGCATCAAATTCGATAAAGGTGCCCGGATCCAGTAGATGTTCTATCCTTTCACGGGCGGTCTGTTTTCCTGCTTTGTACTGGCGCGCAATCCGCTCCTTACCGCCCCCGAGCTTGGCTTGTTCTATCCTTTTCTGCAGCTCTTTCATCTTATCTCGAAATACATCAGAAGGCATACCAGATGCACCTACTGCATTTGTACTCCAATGCAGACGTCACTACTTGTAACGTCCCCTCTTAAAATCAGTTGTTGCTCAGGGAAGATATCGATAAGGAGATAAACCGATTGGGAAAACCCAAGACTTTTAATTGACCATCTGTGACGAATCAACGGGAGGATATTTCCAATGCATGAAACTCTCAAGAACCTTACAAAAGCCTTCATAGGTGAAAGTCAAGCCCGAAACCGGTACAATATGTACGCAAAAATCGCCAAGAAGGAAGGCTATGTTCTGATATACGAAATTTTCCAAGAAACAGCAGCCCAAGAACAGGAGCATGCTAGTGCTCTATTCGAATTCATCCAGAAACTACGAAAGAAAAACGACGCAATTGAAGTTGGTGCTGAAGCCCCCCTAATACTGGGCAAGACCGAGGACAATCTGCGTGCCGCTATTGCCGGGGAAACATATGAA
>JAEOTB010000114.1 GCA_016840065.1 Candidatus Hermodarchaeota archaeon
CTCGATTCAGTTCACCGGCTCCTACAAGACCCTGGGAGTGGCAATCTTTGGCAACTATATTCTCGCTGCTGAGGATGGTGGTGGCATACACCTACTAAACGCTACTGACCCCTTTGATCTTCAACTGGTCTCAACCTATGGAGCGGGGATGAGTTGGTGCAATATCGACATCAGTGGTGACTTCATCTACGCTGCTCGTGAGACATCCCTGTGGATCTTCCGACTCTTCAACAGCGTGGCAGATAACTGGGAAACAACTACTAAAACTGCTCAGTCACTTTCCGTCGACACTACGGACCGGACCATCGAGAACGCCACACTCACTGTTGACAAATACGACACCAACGGGCTCTCATTTGCTTGGAGACTCTCAGCCGATGGGGGTGCTCACTGGGAATGGCTTATGCTAGGCACACCCCTCACCTTTGCCTACCAAGGTAGTGATTTTCGCTGGCGAGCCAACCTCACCAGCACCCGCAGCGACATGACGCCAATCCTCTACAACGTCTCTATCACCTACGAGTTCAATGACCTACCCTCGGCCCCCGTGTTCACCACTACCGGTGACCTCGACATCGACGGCGACTTCATCATCTCCTGGGACCCCTCCATTGACGATGGCGCTAGCATCTTGTATCAACTTCAGATGAGCACCTCCGACACCTTCTCACCGCTCCTCTACAACTGGAACCTAACATCGACGAGCCGCAACATCACCAGCATAACCGACGGCACTTACTACTTCCGTGTACGAGCCCTCGACGACGATGACGAATACGGTAGCTGGAGCGCCACCGACAGCATCACCGTTACCCTCCCAATCCCAGGAATTCCTCCACTCTTCTTCTACGCCACCCTAGCCCTAAACGCGATACTAATAATCCTAGTGATTATCATATACCTACGAATGAGGAAGTAACCACTCTACTTCCTCTCTTCCCCCCTTTTTCCGCTGAGCTTCACAAACAGACCATCTAGCTTGAAACCGAAACCTAGGACTATGGAATAACTTGTTCCGTTATCTTTACTGGTGAAAAGAAAGATTGAAGGTAATGGGTTTTCAGTCCGAGTCTTAACCGATTATATACCAAAAAGGAGAAAACAACACCCCCCTCACCAACAAGACACCTTGGGGATAGAGGGGGAGCGGGGGAGGAAGGGGGTTAGCCGAAACCTAGGGTTGTGGATTAGCATGTTTCATTTCTAGGGTTAGTGAAAAAAGGTTGAGGGGCCAGGGTTGTCTGTCCTAGCCCTGATTGAGTTGAGTGAGTGGTTGTCCCTCTCACCATTCGCTTGGTGGTTCTTCCATGCGTCGTCCCTTGCCGGAGGCTTCGAATTCTGCCTGGGCTGCCTCTATGACGTCACGGTATTCCTTGGGGAGTCGGCTGGGGAGCTTGAACCTGCTCTCCTCATCAAGGGCATAGCAGAACATGAAGGTGTTGTAGGCTGTGTTGAGGGGTCGGAAGACGAAGTAGCTGGGGATAGCGGCGAAGATGAGGAAGATGACAGCGAAGACGATGCCCAGAATGATGAGGCCTAGAGTGTCTGTGGGATTAAATAAGAAGCCAAGGATGAAGCCAAAGGCAAAGCCTGCGACCAGGTAGCCGAGGCTGAGGAGGCCACCGAAGAAGCTGAAGGTCGTTTTGACACCAGTCTCTGCGATGTAGACGTCGACCATGTATTTCCAGGTGGTTTTGGCGGATCGGACGATGGAGTCTTTGAGTCCACGTTTTTCTATGATGATGGCTGGTAGGGTGAAGTATGTTATGAAGCGGTAGATCATTCCGATAATTCGGGCCAAGATGACACCAACGATTGCGAGGATGCCACCTTGTTTGCGTCCGCTTCTCCTGACTGCACTTATTGCTACAGCTACAAGGGTTGTGACTCCAGCAAAGGCGATGATGGTGCCTGCAACGCTCCGGACTTCGCCCAAGGCGCCGCGGAGGTTCGGGTCCTCTTTACGCCACCAGGTGTGGGCGATGCTGACGTTGACGCCATCAAACACATAGAAGACACTGAAGTACACGAAGACGTATGGAATCTCCATGAGGATCTGGATGCCCAGGAAAATCCATGAACCTAGCTCGGATGCGAAGTCGATTGTGGGGAAGATGACAGGGAGGTAGGCGTAAGCAGCGATGTAGGTTGCCACCATCAGTATCCCAGTGAAGATGCTAAAGATAGCGATGACTAGAGGGACGAGGAACATCTGTTTCTCTTGGAGAAGCAGGCTGGCGGTGAATTCGACGAGTTTGCCTGCCCGTTCAATTTTTCGTCGACGCCTAAACCAGATTAAAAGCTGGATGACTCCCATGAAGGGGAAGAGGAGACCGACGAGAGCAAGGAGGCCGAAGGGTAACAGGAATATGAAGATGATTACACCTAGGGCAATGTTGACGATGGCCTGGAGTATCCAGAGAACCTTCAGCACACCAGAGGCAGCGCGCCGCATTAACAGCAGGACACCAAGGGCTAGGACGAACCCAAGCACCACGATGAGAAGGATAAATGCGATCAGTATCCAAGAATACCCTGCAAGTATAGGAAGCGCAGACGCTAATGCTAAGTTGATGGTATCTATCACACTAGCGACGACGGGGTCCATGAACAACAGGTACAAACTGTAACAACCAAAGGAGTACAATAGTATCATGGCTAAGGCTAGAATGATTACTGGTACAACAGAACCTTTTCCTTTTGTCATAGCACCTACTATACTCGGTGGCTTGAAAAGGCTTTACTTTCTCGAGTTTGATTGCGCTCTTGAAAGTCTCTCCAAGGAGCTGACTTAGAAAAGATTAATTACAATCATAGTTGCAGTTAGCTTGTGGATGATATTGCCTAGGGAAGAAAGTATTAAGCTTCCGCTCGTAGTAGGTGTTGTCCCAACAGTTATCGTTTCTGTAGTCTTTTCTTATTTCAGTGATGTGATCTTTTACTCAGACGCTACTCGTTTGGCAATGTATTCCCTCATAGCATTTCTTTCATCAATTACTGCGGCGGTATCCTTCATACGAGCACGGCAACAACCCTATTTTCATCAGCGAGTGTTCTACGCTATATTCGTTGTTACTGGTTGCCGGTACATTTTCGGAGCCATTGAACACCTATTCGGTTTGGTTGATTTTCCGCCGACAAGTTTTGAAGTTGAAGCATCCTTTCTCTTAGTCGAATTACTAATAATAGGCCTGTTCTTCCTGATCAGTGAAATCCTTCGATATAGATCCGTTTCCGGACCCTCAATACGTATCCAAAGAATACTGGTGGTATTGTTAGTTAGTGGTGTACTAACGTTCTATATCTTACTATATTATGTAGTCCTTCCAGCTCTTCCAGCAGTATTAACCATGGGAATAATTGTAGGTGCTGCAATTACATCCTTTGTTTCATTTACTTTGTCTGGGGTTCTAGCTTACAAGGTAAAGGAAACAACTCCAACCTATTCCTTGGGGAGACTGTTAGCCAGCTATTCATTATTTTTATTGTCAGGCATTTCGTTACTTCTTTCATTGATGTTCCCTTTTCTGCAGACTGCTACTAATATTCTTCAAGTTGCTGGACTTGTAACAATAACTCTGGCTGTGGCAATACCCCTAGTACACGAAATTGGTTTGGATTTCCGTTCTTCCTACGCTTTTGCTTTAATCGTTACTCTTCTAATCACCCTTCCTTTTTTAGTGATTCTACTTGTAGAATTGTTGGCCTCGGGAGTAATTGTATATGCTTATGGCGAACATCTTCTTACACACTTGGGGGCTGCAGTTCTATCAGGTGGAATGGCATCTTTGATTACTGCTTATTCAAATCGTAAACCCGCTAGGGTCCACACCCCCCTAATTCTCATGTTTTTCTCCTGGATGCTTGTAGAAGTGAATCTGATATTTCTATCATTATTCCGAACACAAATTGGTTTAGACGACTCTTTTGTTCCATACATTATTGGTAGCTTTGTTACGATAGTTGCGTTGATTATTGCAATCCGTTGGATACTCCAACCTTTGGGGACTCACAAAATTAAACCCCCCAAGTTCTGGCTAGTAGTAAGTCTTGTTGGAGTAACCGCCCTGCTGTGGTTGGTTGATGCAGCGGAAATAGCTATCAATTTTGCGACCCCAATCTTGAATGAAAGCCCTCTCGACCGGGCTATTCTATTAGTGTTTAATCTCATAGCCATGTTCCTGTTTACGTGTCTTGGCCTACTCTCGATTTACGAATCGCGGGGTAAAATTACAATTGAGACTCTCACTCAGGGATTCCTTGCTTTGTGGTTACTATCGATTATTTTGAAATGCGGTGCTTTGGAGTGGACTTTGGGCTGGTGGGTTGCTGAATATCTTCTCTTCGGTGGATTACTCTTCGGACCGGTGATTCTGGGAATCAGTTATTTGGAGGCTATGTCGAGTGCCGAAACCTCGCGGGGTCACGCTACGCTTTATTCTGATTTACTCATACATGATATTGGAAATTATCATCAACTAATCCAAAGTTCTCTTGACTTATTAGGATTAGAAGGTTCTACTCCAGAAATGCAGGAATTAGCAATGCGCCATGCACAATCAGGATTGTTACGTGCGCATCATCTGATTAGAAATGTACGGCAACTCGCAAGGATTGTAGGAACCCTTGAGGAACAATGCGGACCTGTTGATTTGGTGGAGTGTATTGAACTTGCTTTTGATCAAGCAATCTCTTTAACGCAGGCGGAGGGGGTCGAGTTTCTCATCAAGAAACCGGAAGAACCTTGTTTCGTGCTGGCAACTGATTTACTTAAGGATGTTTTTCTAAACCTTCTTCGAAACTCCATCGATTACTCTCCACAAGAAAAGCGAATTATTGTCGAAATTGACTCAGCACATCACCTTGAACAAGAGTGGTGGGTGACGCGCATCATCGACCATGGTCGAGGTATTAGCCCTGACCTTAAACCTAAATTATTTGAGCGTTTTCTTGAAGGTGCAGAGGGAACAGGGCTAGGGCTCTCTGTTGTCGGGGCGGTTGTGAAGGCTTTTAGCGGTTCTATTACTGTAGAAGATCGAGTTCCTGGGGATCATACCAGAGGAACTGTTTTCAAAGTAACACTGCGTGCCGTGAGAACACCTAGTACTTGAACCATTCTTCCTTTCTGGTTCTTGGTAGAATGATGTATCTCTTTTCATAGCCGACCGAAAGCACCTTTGAGGAGATCCCAGGCAACCCGTCCGAGGAGGCGTGGAATACTGACTCCTTGAGCGTAACTCCCTCCCGCGGTGTGGCTCTGGGCTCTGGTGACGAGTCGTCGGATGGTGGCGTCTTGTTGTCCGATACGGATGAAGAGGTTACAGAAGGGAGTTAGGAAGATGCGTTGAACCATAAGTTCCGAGCTGAACCGCCCAATGTGTTTCTCCCAGCGCCTTTGGTAGCGGGTAAGGAATTCAGTGTCGAACCTATTGTGTTCCAATGCTTCAACGAGGGTGTCAGCTGCTAGCCGTCCGCTGATCATTCCTGGGAGGATACCTGCACCAGTTGCAGGTGAAACAAAACCTGCTGCGTCGCCGATTAGGAGTACTCTGTTGCTCTGGGTTGTGTCGAGTGGTCCCACTGTAGGGCACAACCCAGCACTGACTCCTTCAGCTCTTGCAGAGTCTGGGAGCATAGTCCAGCCCTTGAGGAGCTTGATGAAAAGGCGGAAGTAATCCATTAGCCTCACTTGGTGATTTGCGAAGCAGCCAAGACCAGCGTTGATGTGGCGTGTTTTTGGGAAGAACCAAGCATAGCCAGGCGTTCCCTGGAATCCTAGGTAGAGATGGACGGCCCGGTTTGGTGCTAGGTGTTTTTTGATGAACTCTGGGTCTACTGGGAACTCCTTGACAACGCATTTGCAGACTTGGTTGGATTGCCATCCCTGATGGAGACCAGTTCGGCGAGCAACGACGCTGACCACTCCTTCGGCGCCGACCACTGCTCGGGTTGTTACCTTCTTTCTGCCTTCGAAGTAGACGGTGGCTTTCTGGCTTTCTATCTTTATGTCTTTGACTCGGTGGCCTGTCTTGAGCTGGGCTCCTGCCTTTTGGGCGACCTTGGTGAGATATCCGTCGAAGGTGCTTCTGAGGAGGCCCAACATCTTGGTTCGCCCACCGACCTGATAACGGAGATCAGGGGAGTGCAGGATGCCTTCAAAGCTCTCGCTCTCCAGGAACTCTCTTTCCTTCCCTTTGAGATAGGGAAAAACCTCCAAGACTTCAGGACCAACAAAGCCTCCACAGGGTTTGTCTCGTGGTATTCTAGCTGCCTTGTCCACCAGAAGGACTCTGGTATCAGGGCGTCTATCCTTTAGCCATTTTGTTGCTGTGGACCCCGCTGGACCTGCACCGACTACGACCACATCAAAATCTGTTTTTTCAGGCAAAATCCAATCACCTCAAGGGCGCTTCTTCATACACTTTCCCTTCTTTTTAGACTTGCCCTCATCAGACGGGCTCTACCTTTACTGAAATGGGGCTAGACGGCATGAATAATCACGGGTTAAGTATATATGCAACATACCCGTTATAATATTATGAAGGATATTGGAGGCGGTGCGAGAGCCATAGGGAGCACTGTGGTGTCCGTGGATTTCGTGCCACCTTTTTCCTTCTTTACTATAAACAATCCAACCTTTCCCCGGAGTCAATGTATAGCTGCTTTTTGACAGGAGGAGCAGCCACTACTTTGTAGGGTCAGTCACCGTTCAAACCTTTCACGAATCCAGTAAGGTGAAGTATAGATGGAAGGTATGCCCTGGCACGAGATTGTCGAGTACTATTACAATCCAGAGTATAAACTCCCAGCCAGGAGCTTCTACCTCATCTTGGGGAATAGGCTATCCCAGGAATCCCAGCACTGTCGGTCTCGGCTGGCTGCAGTGAAATACTTCCTAGGTGATTTCTGTTCAGGTCCACGACGAATACTAGACCTATGTTGTGCTGGCGCTTACCCGAGCCGATACCTTGCCAAGAGTTCCCATGACTTCTTTGTCGGGCTTGACATCAGCCCCGAGTCTTTGAGCTTCGCGAAAAGGAAGATCAGGGAAGAGGGATTATCAGATAGAGTCAGTGTTGAGCTAGGGGATGCCTTGAACCTTCCATACAAGGACAAATCCTTCGATGTGACTTTCTGTATCGGCTTTCTGGAATACCTTCAAGGCCCTCAGATTAAGCAGTTCTTTGACGAGGTGAAGCGAGTAACCCGGAACCAGTTCATCGTCACGACCACATCAACAAGCGTGATGAAAAAGATTACATACCGATTAAAGCTGAAAGATATTTTCTTCAAACTCTACAAGGTACCTCATCACCATCTATACTCTGCTGAAGAGTTTGTTGCGCTTCTTCGACAGCATGGATTTCCGAGAATCCAGTTGGTTGAAGTGGCAGATTACACGCTGGTTGCCTCTGTTCCTATACTTAGCAGGCGAAGGGGCAGACGAGAGAAAGGGGTGACGCAACTCAGGGAAGAGGAGGTTCTCCCCAAGGAGGAATACTCCCTCAGCCCATCTATCTGGGAGGCCCCCTTGCAAGCTGCGATGGCAGCAATCGCTAGGTCCAGAGAGTATCTAGCCCCGATTTGGGCGTCAATCGCCTCCTCCAGACGGAACTTGAATCATCTTCTCCTTTCCAGAATGCAATTCGGTCGGTGACCTGTTTCCTGCGTCGAAGCTGGATGGAGGGCACAGATATAAGTTTGAATGATGTATATTCTGCGAGCGGTGATTTCGTAGAGGGTAGTGTCTATGGCGTCGGAAGAACCAATCGTGGGCCCTGTTGCGTTTCGGTTACTTCCAGCAATCGTTGCTTCCCTCTTGGTGGCGTTCTTTGTTGAACGGGTCATCGAGTCACCCTATGCCTGGATTACGTTTGATGCCCTTGTGGCGTTCCTTGCTACTATAGCTGCAGCGGTCTCTGCCTATCGAAGCCGCCAATTCCCCACGTGGTCTAACCGGCTCTTCGACGCGGGGCTGATGTTCATTATCTGGCGACACCTCTCAAGCGCCATTGAAGGTTTCCTCCTAGTGTATGGTGCCGGTATTCTTGAATCAAGAGAACTATTTCCCGAGGGCCTCATTGAAATCGCCCTAATAGGAGTTATCTTTCTCGCTAGTGAGGTTGCGAACCTTCGATCCCAAAGAAGGCTTTCGCAGCGCACTCAAGTCTTCTTTAGCGTGGTTGTGCTCGTTGGGCTACTTATACTACACATGTTGCTGATTTATTGGATACTACTCCAGCTTGAACCCTGGTTTGTCTGGGTAACTGGTATTGGGTTTGGTACTATAGGTTTAGGAGCATTTCTAGCAGCAGGAGTGCTCTCGCTTCGTGCTAGTGGAGCCCGGACAAGGTCTGATGTTGCGAGGTATCTTACCATCTATTTGTTATATGGATTGGTATGTGTTGTCTTGCTCTTAGCCACTGTGTATCCCTTTCCCCTTTGGTCTATAGCATTTACTTTCCAGGTGACTGCTCTGATTTTCGTGATCATTGCGGTTATGTTTCCTATCGTGAACAGGTTACATCTCAACCGACGCACAACCAATGTATTCATTCTGATTATTGCTATTCTGATTCTTCTGCCCTTTTTCTTTGTACTCATCGGACAGTGGTTAATACCTAGTGTGCGCTTCTACTCCTTTGAGGTGTTTCTCCTCTCTCATATCGGCGCTGCCATTCTTTCAGGCGGTATGGTCATCCTGCTGTACGCTTACTCACAGCGTCAACCATTGCGGATTCATTCCCCTTTGTTATCCCTGTATGCTACATGGACCGTTGTGGAATTTTGTTTGATTGTCGCTTCACTAGCTCGAGTGCCAATCACCATCAATCAAACCCTTGTTCCCTACGTTACAGGATGCTTTGTGTCAATCATTCTCTTGGCAATAGTTGTCCGGCAGCTCCGGCAACCACAGACGATGCAGAAAGCAACTCGGTGGCGAGTTTGGATTTGGTATGTAGCTGCAGTTATTCTGACCATCATCCTAGGAGGTGAAATCCTGCAGTTGTCCCTCCATTCAACGACCCCTTCGGCGGTAGTGGGAAACCCGCTGGACCGGATGATTTTGATGGGGTTCAACATTGTGCTCATGTTCTTGTTTACGTTGGTTGGATTTCTCATGTTGGAACGTTTCCAATCAAGGATTACCGTTGAAATGCTGGCTGTGGGTTATCTTGCGCTCTGGATCCTCCCGAGCCTCCTGCGGAGCATCACCCTACAATGGACCCTAGGCTGGTGGGTTGGCGAGTTTCTCTTATTGTCGGGGCTGCTCTTTGGCCCGGTGATCCTGGGAATCGCTTATCTTGAAGTGCTGAAGCAGGCTGATAGTCTACGGCGGCAGGCGAGCCTGTACTCGGACCTCCTCATTCATGATATCGGCAATTACCATCAAATCATCCAAAGCTCCATTGATTTGTTGGAAACTCAAGGAGTTCCGCCAGAGACAGAAGAACGGGCGATCCGCCACGCCCGGGCAGGGCTGCTCAGAGCCCACTATCTGGTACGGAATGTCCGCCAGCTTGCCAAGATTATCGAGACTCAAGAGGGTATCTGTGTTCCCGTGGATTTGGTTGAGAGCATCGAATATGCCTATAGTCAAGCGTTATTGGTGACACAGGCAAAGGATGTCGAGTTCCGCATCGACTGTCCCGAAGGCCGCTGCTTTGTGGTCGCAACGGATTTACTCAAAGACCTCTTCTTCAACCTGCTCAGAAACTCCATCGAATATTCACCTAAAAAGAAACGGATTCTTGTTGAAATCTCGCAAGCCGAATCTATGCAGAAAACCTGGTGGGTAACTAAAGTGACGGATCATGGGCGGGGCATAGACCCTGCTCTTAAGACCCAACTCTTTGAGAGATTTCTAGAAGGGGCACAAGGTACCGGATTAGGTCTGTCAGTGGTTTGGGCCCTTGCTAAGGCGTTTGGTGGCTCAATCACTGTGGAGGACCGTGTTCCAGGAGACCATACGCAGGGATCCGTGTTTATTGTGACTCTTCAGGCAACAGAAGTACCAGCGAGCGAAGGGGAATGCTGATGGCTTGGAGAGAATCGATTACAGGCTCGGTGGCTGTTCGACTATTCCCATTGATTGCTGTATCTTCAATCATGGCTTTCGTTGTTGTGCCCGTCAGTGATTCGCCATATGCATGGATAGCATTCCATGCACTTACTGCTTTTCTGGCTACAATTGCATCTGCAGTAGCAATAACCCGAAACCGTGAATTCTCCTCTTTAAGCAACTGGCTCCAATTCGCAGGGTTTTTCTTCATAGTTATGAGACACATTGCGAGTGCCATTGAAGGTTTTCTCGTCGTATATGGTGCTGGCATCCTAGAAGGGGGAAATGAAATTCTAGCCATACCCCTCGAGTTGGCTGTCCTCGGAGGACTATTCTTAGTCAGCGAAATTGCTAACAGACGACCCGTGACTATTTCTCATCGTAATGCTTTAGTCTTAAGTGCTGTCGCTGTTCTTGCTTCCTTCTTCCTATACGCTTTCCTTTGGGTTTTCTTCCAGCTTGATGTCGGAAACGCCGCACGAATAAGCTTGGATTTGAGCATTATCGCGATGGTTCTACTACTTGGAGCGGGAGCCCTCGCGCTTCACCACAAGAAACACCGAACAACTTCTGAAGTGGCCAGAGTTCTTACTATCTATTGGCTATATGGTCTAGCCAGTTTCGCTATACTGTTCTCATTTCTATATCCTTCGCTATTTTGGATAAACGCGCCCACCCTCCAAGTGATTACACTCATCCAAATTTCTATGACTGTGGCGTTGCCCACGGTTGAAAGGATGCAGCTCCGGCTCCGTTCAACCTACACTTTCATAGCCATGATTGGGATTATTGCCCTCTTGCCATTTTTGTTTATCCTAGTGGGTGAAGAACTTCTCCCAGGAGTCCGCTTCTACTCCTTTGAGGTGTTTCTCCTCTCCCACACTGGTGCTGCCATCCTTTCAGGTGGAATCGCAATCCTATTGTACGCCTTTTCCAGACGTCAGCCCCTTCGACTTCATTATCCCCTAATATTCCTGTTCACTTCATGGACAACCATCGAGATTGGGTTGATTGTCGCATCACTCACTCGGCTACCAATCACCATCAATCAAACCCTTGTCCCCTACATTACGGGAAGCTTTGCGTCGTTTTTCCTACTCGGATGGATGGTTTTCGAACTACGTCGCCCTCAAGATATTCCGAAACCACAGCAGCTACGATTGTGGAGTATTATTGCCATTGCTGGTTTAGTGGTAATCATTACATTCGGCGAGAGATTGCAGTTATTCCTTCAATCGGCATCAACAACCGTGAGTGGCAATCCCACGGACCGTATAATCCTGATGTGGTTCAATATCGTACTCATGTTCTTGTTTACCCTAACTGGGTTTCTCATGCTAGAAAGGTTCAAAACACGGATTACCGTCGAAAGCATTTCTTTTGGCTACCTTACCCTCTGGATTCTCCCCAGCCTCCTGAAGAGCATCACCCTACAATGGACCCTAGGCTGGTGGATCGGTGAATTCTTCCTCTTAGCGGGGCTCCTCTTCGGACCAGTAATCCTGGGGATTGCCTACCTGCAGGTGCTGGGACGAGCTGAAACTCTACGGCGGCAGGCGAGCCTGTACTCAGACCTCCTCATTCATGATATCGGGAACTTCCATCAAATCATCCAAGGCTCCCTTGATTTACTAGAAATGGAGGGGGCTACTCCGAAAATAAAGGCTCAAGCGAGGGAACAGGCACAGGCCGGGTTGACTCGAGCCTACCATCTTATCAGGAATGTCCGGCAACTCGCTCGAATTGTGGAGACCCGCGAGGAAGACACTGGGCCCGTAGATTTGGTCGAGTGTCTAGGTCAAGCCTTTGAACTTGTTATAGAGGTAACCCAGTCAAGAAAGATCAAACTCGAGATACAATACGAAGAAAGGCAATACCTCGTGCTCGCGACAGACTTGCTTAAAGACGCCTTCTATAACCTTCTCAAGAATGCCATCGATTACTCTCCAGAAGAGAAACGAATCATAATCGATATCGAACCCTATCAATACCAGGGAGTAGACTGCTGGGCTGTTCGCATCACCGACCATGGTCGAGGGATAAAATCGGAACTCAAAGACCGACTGTTTCAACGATTTCTGAAAGGTGCGGAGGGGATTGGACTGGGACTATCGGTAGTGTGGACTATCATAGAAGCATTCAAAGGCACAATCATTGTCGAGGACCGAATCCCTGACGATTATACAAAAGGCACCGTATTCATCGTGATCCTCCCAGCAGCAAAAATTGAATCCAGTAGTTCACTCAGCTATGGTTCTTAGACCAGTTGGAGCGAAGGAAGGCAGCCAACCCCGAGCCATTGTCCTTGCTGGGGGAACAGGAGGAGTGGCAGCCTTCTTTGCCAAGTACACACAATCCAGACACACAGCTATCATCCTCTCAAACTATGACCCAGATGATGCTGAGGTCGTTGAAGAGAAAATCAGAAAGATGGTGCTAGGACCTAGCTCATAGAGACCATACTTGAGCAGGAAGCAGCCCTTTAAGCCTAAGAACACCCACATTAGATTATAATTAACTAGGAAGCTGAAGCTAATGGTTGTGATTCGACGCGCAACGCTGGATGACCTAGACCTGCTTGTGAGTCTCCGTATCCAATTCCTGCGGGAAGCCGAACAGGTGAGAGCAGACATCCCTTCTAACGAGTTGCAGAAGTCACTTCGAAGCTATCTGCAGAAACATCTAGAAGAAGACACTTTTGTCGCCTGGTTAGCCCAAGAGGGCGAGGATATCATCGGGACGAGCGGAGTATGTTTCTACCGTATCCCACCCACCTTCAGTAACTCTTCTGGAGAAGTAGCCTATATTATGAATATGTGGACAAGGCCTGACCGGCGTAGGCAGGGGATTGGGCAATCGCTTCTAGATAAGCTGCTTGAGGAGGCTTCAACACGGGGTATTAGGAAGGTTCTGCTAGACACCACAGATATGGGACGTCCTCTCTATACGAAAAACGGATTCATAGCACGAGACAATGAACTGGTGCGCATGCTGGACTAGACCAAACAGAGAAGATTCAACGCAGGATGCTTCAGCTGATTTTACGTTTTTTTCTTCGGTAGAAGATGAGAAAGAATAGAACCATACAACCACTGACGAGGAGGGGTATTGCTAGAATTAGAGGGCTCCCGACTATTATCGTAAGAGAGGCGTGACCGTATCGAACAAGAAAAGCGTGTAGGCTGTAGACGCCTGGTGAGAGGAAGTAATCGTCGGATGGATGTAGAAAACTAATGGTCCAAGTTTCACCACTCGTCAGGGTTCGCGTAATGATTACTGATTGATAGACATACCCCGAGGTGTCTGTACGATATATGATAAGGGGTGGGCTGATGATTTCATAATCTGCAGAGTATCCGCTGTAGGAGAAGGTGATGGAATGGGGGTTGGTATTGGTGATTTGTAGATGGAAGTGGATTGGTTCTCCAGGGTCGTATGTGATCTTGGGAGATGTAACCACATAGATTACTCCGAGTATCTGTGATTGGTATCGGGATTGATGGGTTACTGCAGAGATAGCTGAGAATGAGGTGGATAAGCTCAGGGAAAAAAGGGAGAGAGACAAGATGGCGAGGCAAAGGAGGGGCTTTGGCTTCATTCTTTCTCGAATATGATTTACTTTCAGCGTGATATTATCCTTTGGTTTAGAACACCTACTCGACTCCAATCCGAGCACGCGGGGATATGTTTGATGCCGGTATCGTTAGGGATTTTAAGCAAAAGAAGAAACTCGATCTGCTAAATAGGAGTGGAAAAGCGTGGCAAAAACATCCCGCACAAAGCTCATCTTAGTCGGAGCCCTCATCGCAACTGTTGTGATTGTGACTCCGCTAGCGGTACTCACTCTGCTGAATATCCAACCACCACCTCAACCTACCCTTAATATCAGGTTCACTTTGTTAGAAAACGCCGGTGTCATGATCGAACATGAAGGTGTAAGAATCTACATCGACCCCTATGAACTCCCGCAAAGCTACGACCAGCTCCCAGCTGATGCGGTGTTAATCACACACGCCCATTTCGACCATTATCAACCTGAATCTCTAAATCTGGTACAGCAGACCGGAACTGTTAATGTCTTCCCAGAAAACATGTCAGCTGAAATCATTGCCCATGGCGGTGTTGGTGTGAACCCTGGCGACGAAGTGACCATCGAACACATCACGGTTAGAGCCTTCTATCAGTATGGGACGGAGGCACCATTAGACACTGGTCATCCAAGAGAGAGTAATCTCACCAGCTATATCGTCGACATCGGAGGGTTCACGATCTTTCATGCAGGAGACAGCAACGACATCGAAGAGTATGCCCAGCTAACTGGTACAATCAACGTTGCGTTACTACCCACATTGATTTTCAATTCACAAGATGTCCTTGATTCACTTGACACAATCCAGCCAGACTACTTCATCCCCATTCACACTACAGGAAGTTACGCTGAAACATTCGTTACAACGTATGAATCTCAAATTACCTGCGAATGCCTAGCGCTCGATAATTTTGAGATGCACATATTCTAGCTTCTGGAACCCCCGCGAGTGCTTACTCCGATGCAACCTGTATCCTTGTGTTCGTGACTAGATGGTCACCGACTATTTGAGATGCCG
This sequence comes from Candidatus Hermodarchaeota archaeon, assembly GCA_016840065.1. Lineage (GTDB taxonomy): Archaea > Asgardarchaeota > Hermodarchaeia > Hermodarchaeales > Hermodarchaeaceae > YT-063. The sequence continues at coordinate 14,671 of JAEOTB010000114.1, forward strand.
ATAAAGTTAGGCTTTTTAAGCGGCATTCCAACCTTGACGAGCTAGCCGAAGCTAGGAGCGGACAATAATATGGCACTTAGTAGAAATGCCAAGATAATCATAGCTGTAGTCGTTATCTCTGTTTTTGCCATTGGAACTCCTCTGGTGGCAATCACCCTCATCAACGCTAGCGCAGGCACGAACAATGGAATCAGCTTCAAACTTCTTGACAACGCGGGAGTCATGATCGAGCACAACGGCGTGCGAATCTACATCGACCCCTACAACCTCCCAAGCACCTACACCCAATATCCTGCTGATGCGATTCTTGTCACCCATCCCCACGGGGATCACTACGATACCACATCCATCAACCGCATCCTGGATACAGAAACCGTGTTTGTGTTCCCCGAGAACATGACCGACGCCATAATCCTCTATGGTGCAACCGGGGTCACTCCTGGAGACACAGTTCAGGTCGGCCACATCAGCATCACAGCCTTTCACATGTACACCTTCGACGTGGGAGGAGGCGATGCAACTCATCCTCAAGAAGCTGAGTGGTGCAGCTACATCATTGACATTAACGGATTCACATTCTTCCACGCTGGTGATTCCAAGAACCTCCCCGAATACAACCTACTCACATCAATTGAGGTAGCCATTCTTCCCCTTGGCCCTGGTTGCCAGACAATGGTCGACGAGGAGGTTGTTGACGCCATTGAGGAAATCGGACCCCAATACTTCGTTCCCATCCATTTCTATGATGTAGCGGCCAAAACGACATTCCTTGCAACCTACGAAACTCAAATCACCTCACTGGGTACGCAATGCGTTAACCTTGACTACTTCCACGCCACACCCCACATGTTCTAGCATCAAAGAATCCCTGAGAAATCAGGTCACAAAAACAGCTACTAGACTGGTCCCGCGGCTCAGATGCCAATCTGCTGCCTTAATAGAGGAATGCACCACAGTATAGCCCCTATGGCTAATTCGCTGGGCGGTGTATCTTGAAACTATCATGGCAAAGGATTGGGGCTCTCTGTGGCCTCCTCGGACCAGTTCTCTTTTCTTTTTTCATCGGCCTAGCGATACTTGTCTACCCCGGTGAATACAACTTCCTGCTGGATCATCTCAGCAACCTGGGCTCGACAGAGGTTAGTGGGGTTCCCTCCCCGCTGAACTACCTTCTCTTTTTCCTCGCATACTCCTCAGCTGCAGCCTGTATGGTGCCTTTCTGGTTAGCTCTTCGGTCAGTGTTCGATGAACCTAGGCGGCTCTATCATACGAGCTTGATAGGTAGCATATCTGGCATCCTGTCAGCGGTCTTCCTATCAGCGAGTGCTTTTCTTCCTGGGAATCTGCTCTTCCACCAGCACCGCTGGGTAGCTATCTTTTTCTTCTTCTTTCTCTCCTCAGCAATAATCGTGTACTCTTATGCTATTATGGCTAACAGGGATTATGGGAACCTCTATGCCCTCTTTGGATTAATCTTCGTGGCAGTCCTCTACCTACATGCCCTCGTACCAGGCTTTGAATCACCCCTAGTACAAAAGGTGGTGATGTTTGGTCTGATTTTCTGGTCAGCAATCCAAAGCTTCAAGATTACCAGAGCATTCAAATGATATTCCATTTTTTAAGGAGAGACATCGTAAGGGAGGGACTAGTTTAGATTCCTTGGAGGTATCTATATGAAATTACCTTTCAACTGGAAAATGATTGGAGCACTTGCTGGGGTCATTGGCCCCATCATCTTCTGCATCGTCACCGCTGTCGCCATGTTTATCCGGCCAGACCCCTATTTCTTCTGGGAACACTCCTTCAGCTCAACGGGTCTCTTGGTATCGGGTGGCACACCATCGCCGATGAACTATATCCTATTCAACGTTGCATGCATCACTGTAGCTATCTGTACGGTTCCTTTTTGGTTCGCCATCAGGACGCTCTTCTCTGAGACAACCTTTGTCCGGACTACCAGCCTACTGGGAACCATTCTCGGTTTGGCTGCGGCACCCTTCCTTTGCGGGGTTTCGATTATTTCTGCTGACCCATTGACCAGTAACCTTCACTGGTTGATGACGACTAGCTTCTTCCTCTTGCTTTCCACAACGATACTCATCTACTCTCTGGCAATCGCGGTGGACAACGACTATCACTGGACCTATGCGATTCCTGGACTAATCATCAGCGGCATCTGTTACGCTTATGCCGTTGGGCTATTAGTTCCAGGGCTGGAGTTCCTCGCAACTAATGCTATCCAGAAGGTCGCTGTGTATGGGCTAGTTCTCTGGTCGGAGTTTCAGGCTGTCAAGCTCATCCGAGAGTTCAAGTAATCAGTATGGACAGAGTTTCCAGGAAGCCCTGGTTAGGGTTTCCTCTCCCTTTCTTTTTTCATTCCTCTTATCAGTGATTCCAAGACACTTGAGTTCTAGCTGGGCGTGACATACAATGATGCACTGATTATTCTGTCACAGGCGGCACAGGCTAGTAGGGATGTCACTAGTGGTTTACCCTCCATCTTTTCGAGTCTTTTTCGAAACATGTTACGGGCGACTCTTGGCATCCTTTCTAGTATCTCTTCTTGCACCTTGTAAAAGCTAGTAACGAGTTCGAAGACAGCCTTCATCGAAAGCTTCAATCGAATCTCTTCATCGCAATGTGGACATCTAGGCATGAGAAGGAATTGCCTTGGTTTATCTAAATCCCGTTCCATCTTGACCCAAGGGTAGGGAAGAGATAAAACAAGAGCGAGAAGCCTTGGCACCTAGCCTTTAGTGTTGTAATCCTCAGCGGCAATGAATTTTTAAGCACTACAACTCTATTAGACGACTCTCCTGTAGGTAACCAGTCAACCTTGAGGTCGAGTCGTGAAAATCTCTTATGCTAGAATCGGAGCCATCTGCGGCATCCTCTGTGGATTGGCTTATGTTTTCTTTACCCTTCTAGCCATGCGGGTGTTCCCCGGGGGCTTCGATGTTGCCTGGGGTTATATGAGCACCTTGGGTGTCACCGTGACCGCTGCTGGGATTCCCTCTCCGATAAACTCTCTCTTTTTTGCTACAGCTTGCACTCTTGCCGCAGTGTTTCTAATCCCCTTCTGGTTAACCTATCCGCGGGTCTTCTCCGAACCCAAGAGAGCACGGCACACGGCCCTCATTGGTAGTGTGATTGGCGTCGCCGCCTCCCCCTTCGTTGCCCTCGTGGGATTCACTCCCGGAAACCTCATGATAGACATTCATCGACTGGTGTCGTTTCTCTTCTTCGTTTTGTACATCGTTGCGGTTCTGGTCTATTCGTATGCTATCCTCCTAAGCAAGGACGTCGGGAACCGGTACGCCATCTTTGGAATCGTCTCTGTTTTCCTCTGCTTCCTCCATATCACTGGACCCTTGATGGGGTTACCACAGATACAGAAAATCGCGGTCTACAGTATGTTCCTGTGGCCCCTGTTCCAAGGCATCAAGCTGGTCAAGATCTTCAGGATTACTGACGGACTACGAATCCCCAGCTGGCTGGTCAAGCCCCTCTCCTTTTCCCGGATTCGACACATTCAGTCACCGAGAATCTCCTTCTCCCTAGTAAGACCATGGTGAACTACCCGTTACCGCGGGTAGGAATATTGGTCCTAGGCCAGAGCCTAATAGAATGGGCAGTATGATAAACAAGAGTACAACTGCAATCGCACTGATTATGATGAGGACCACTGTGACTATAATCAGAACTTTGATCCACGTTTCCATTGAATCGACCTCCTTCCTTGAATTAGTTAGGAATTGTGAATTGATTCCTAATAAGGGTACCTAATTCGTTTCATCAAGAACAGTTTCCTGGGGGATGGCGGCGTCGTAGAGTAATCACTAGCCCCACTGCCAGAATCAGACCCGCCCCGATTGTGACTGTGGGAAAGCCTGGAATCCCTAGTGGTGGCTCACCATTTGTATTGGTTGGTGGTGGGATGTCGACGGTGTCGCTGACCACTATATTATCGATGGCAGTGTCTTGCTCTGCTTGTATTACAAAATAGTTCGATGTATCGTAGGTTGTGTCCACGAACTCCATGGCGAGGGTTCCGTTGATGTAGACGTAGAATTGCCCTTCGGCGTCTCGGGTTATATCGAAGTGGTGCCAGCCAAGTATTGTTGGGGGAGTGTAGTTGCCAAGTCTGGTGGGCACATAGTTCCAGTGTCGGAAGAAGTAGATTTGCTCCATACGACCAGAGATTGTGATGTCGTAGCTGTAATACTCGATGAGGGGGTCTCCTATTTCGATGGAGATGAATTGGATGCCAATCCCTAGGTATCCGCAGTGGACATCGAAGCTCCAAGTTCCCGTGGCGACGGTGCTGGTGTGGTATCCCCGGCTTGCCATCCCAATGTTGCCCCGCATGGTGTTGTCGGCGGCTGAGAATTCTCCAGTGTCTACTGTCCATCCGTCAAGGTTTCCGTCGTTGAAGTTATCTGACCACACTGTGGCTGCCCGGCAGGGAGGGGGCTGGATGAGGAGGCACCAGAGTGTAATTCCTACTAGAAGCATTAGGGTGATTCTTTTGGTCAGTTGCAATAGACTGAGCCCCACTCAAGAGTGCTAGAATCTGTTAATGAGTATATCCATTCAGGCACGCTATTTGATATCATAAGAGATGGGAGTATGGATATCCTCTATGATTTGCTTGTGGTTTCCTCTATCTTCTCTTCTGGAGTTTCTGGTGATTCTAGGTCGTTTGCTGGGGCTTCGACGGTTTCTGGGGGTGTTGTGGGGATGTCTTCGTGGGGTTGTTGGGTGGTCTTGGCTGCTTCCTTTTCTCGTGAGATTTCTTGGATGATTGTCCTGTCCTTGGGGATGGGGTAGCTGAAGCCTTTGCGGATTAGGAGTGCTCCGGTCAGGGCGAGGAGGCTGCAGATGCTGAAGATTAGGGGGAATCCAAAGATGGGAATTAGCTGGCTGATTACGAAGATGACAGGTAGGGCGAAGAGCATTGCGACGGTGGGTCTGAGTGAGTACATGCAGTTTCTGATGCGGTTGGGGAAGACATCAATCATGACTCGTTGATTTAGGATCCCAGCAACTCGTCCGATAGCATCGGTAACTACGAAGAGGACATAGATTAGGAAAATGGGTACAACCGACGAGAGGGGAAGGGTTAGTATGGGGAATGCAGTGAAGGGGAGGAAAACCGTGATGAAGGGTGCTGCTGCGATGTAGGAGGGGAAGACAAGAGTGATGAGGACGAGGCCGAAGAAGAAGCCAATGCTACCAAAGTAGATTAGGCTGAGGCGGGGAATCCACTTGACTGGGTCGAACCGCTTAGACCATTGACCACTCCGTTCAGCCGCAACCACCATCGGAGCGAACATTGTGGTGCGGAAGGTGGCGACTGCAACGTCGGATAGTAGGTAGCCGAAGTAGAAGGGGAATAGGAGGATGTTCCACCAGGTGATGCCGACTGCCCACATGAACATCTGGCCGATGAAGGTGAAGGTGACGAAGCGGGAGGAGCCGACGAACTTTAGTCCATCC
>JAEOTB010000115.1 GCA_016840065.1 Candidatus Hermodarchaeota archaeon
TACGGCATCGGACTCATAGGTATCGGCGCTCTAACCCACACCGGGAATAATGTTGCTATGGATAGTTTTGGCCCCATCGCGGATAATGCGGGTGGGATTGGTGAGATGGCTGGCGCGTCTAAGGAGTCTCGTAAGGTGCTGGCTGACCTTGATGCAGTGGGTAACACGACGAAGGCAATTACGAAGAGCATTGCCATTTCGTCTGCAGTGATTGCTGCGGTGACCTTGTTTGCCAGTTTCATTGTGGATGTGGGTCGCGTCGCTGACTCGCTGGGTATGACTAATCCGTTGGAGGCTGGTATCCGGATTGATTATCCGCTCGTGTTCACTGGACTTCTTGTTGGTGCTGCCTTGCCTTGGCTGTTTTCGGCGTTGACCATCCGGGCGGTCGGGCGTGCAGCCGGACAAATCGTGACTGAGGTCCGGAGGCAACTGAAGCTTCCTGGTATCATGTCTGGTAAGAGGAAGCCGGATTACTCTCGGGCAGTTTCCATCAGTACCACTGCTGCCCAGAAGGAGCTGGTCTCGTTGACGGTGATTTCTGTGGCTCTGCCCTTGCTGATTGGGCTGATACTACCAATCGATTCTCTGGGCGGATTCCTTGGCGGCATCATCCTGTCAGGGTTACTGCTGGCTGTTTACATGGCCATAACTGGCGGCGCGTGGGATAACGCCAAGAAGTACATCGAGGAAGAAGAAATCGACCTCGAGGCTGGTACTGGTAAGGGGTCTTTCAGGCATAAGTCGTCGGTTGTGGGTGATACGGTTGGTGATCCGTTGAAGGATACTGCGGGTCCGGCGTTGAATCCGATGATCAAGATTGTGAATCTTATCAGCTTGTTGGCGGCGCCTATCCTTGTTCAGTACCGGTATCTGGCGTTTCAGCTGGGCGACCAGATTGCCTTCATCGGGATTCTTGTTGCTTCTTTGGTGTTGTTGTTGGCGCTTGTTTGGTCCTATCGGACTAGTAAGCGTCCGGCTCCCAGCCTTGGAATTCCATGGGAGTCAACAGATTAGCCATCACCAAGAACTTCACGCTTAAGCCAGTGGAACAACAGAATCCCCGTAAGCCTTTTAGGAAGGTCTTATTATAGAGGGTTTTCTCCGAGGGATGACTATGTCACCTGGAAAAGAATACATCGATTTTCAAGTCCATTCCCGAGTACCAAACGAATTAGGGTTCAACTTCCTACCAGGCAAGGATAATGATTTCCCCGTGGTAGTGACAAAGTTTCCGTCTACTTTGCTAGTACGGTTAAGAGTTGAGAACCCGAATGTCTGGAGCTGGTGGCACAAGAACAAGATGGTAGAATGTACTTGGAGAGGTGCTGCTGGGGACGACCGCGGCTGGCTACCTATCCCACACGGTGCATTATTCATTGGTCTTTGGCCGTTGAGCCTGATACCCTTGCCAGACACCCTAGTGGAAATCACTAATCCAGTGGTAATCCATAACTCGATTCATTATACATCAAAGGTCGGGAAAGCCTTTGGAACGGGTGAGTGGGTGAAGCTTACCTTTCCCACAGAGACTGCTGATGGACGAAAGTTAGAGCCAAGTGTGCTGGTGTTCGGTATGAATGATGACTTTGGCACCTTTGGAGATAATTATGGTATTCTTCATCTTGATGTCAAGCTTGACTTTGAACCTGATCCAGAAGCTCTGAAGTTCCCATTTCCGCAGAACAACATCATCGATTTCCCCCTGTCGCTTCACTCAAAGATTGCCGCTCTTCGCAGCACCTTGATCAAGATTACAGACTAGCATTCAACTAGCCTGTCAAGTCTAACTTGTTCCTTGGGAGTGGGATTAAGGCAGCCTCAGCACGAGCTACAGACTTTTAAGCGATTGAAGAGTTATTCGCTTTCGCTGAAGTGGTGGAAGCCATGGTTGACTTTTCATTATCAAAACATGAAAAAGAACTCTTTGAGAAGGCAATGGAGTTCACACGTAAATACATAACACCTAATGCCCGAGAGCTAGAAGAAGCGAACGAGTTTCCCTGGGAAATCGCCCAGAAAGCCAAGGAGGCAGGGCTTATGCACCTCCATATTCCCAAGGATATTGGTGGTCAGGGTTATACCCTGTTTGAGGAGACCCTCATTGCCGAAGCGATTGGGTACGGTGATGCAGGTGTTGCCACAACCTTGTTGGCGGATAACCTAGCCTTTACACCAATCCTTATCGGTTCCACGCAGGAACAATTGGAGAAGTACATCAAGCCGCTAGCCAGCGACCCTAAGGTGAAGCTGGGTGCATTCTGTTTAACTGAACGCGTTGCAGGATCCGATGCCGCAGCCATAAAGACCGTGGCTGAAAAGGATGGGGATGAATGGGTTATTAATGGGCACAAATGCTTTGCCACCAGTGGTCACGTGGCATCGATTCTCTCAGTCTTTACGACCACCGACCCCGAGCAAGGCTACAAGACGATGGCCTGCCACATGGTCCCTGCAGATGCCCCTGGTGTAAAAATCGGGTTCCTCGAGAACAAAATGGGACAAAGCGCGTCATTTCAGTGTGAAATTGAATTTAAGGATGTCAGAGTCCCCGCCGACTGCATTCTAGGTAAGGTAGGGGATGGCTTCAAGATTGCCATGCAGACTCTCGACAAGACACGAGCCTCAATTGCAGCGATTGGAGTGGGCGTTGCCCAACGAGCCGTCCACGAGGCTGCCAAATTCGCCAACCACCGCAGACAGTTCGGGCAGAAAATCGGTAAATTCCAGGGCATCGCTTTCCTTCTAGCCGACATGGAAGCTAGGGCAATGGCTGCCCGCTGGGCTACCCGCTACGCCGCATGGCTCGCAGACAAAGGAATGCGAAACAGCAAGGAGTCCTCGTTAGCTAAGGTCCTCGCCACCGACGCCGCAATGCTGAACGCCACAGACTGCGTCCAAATCATGGGAGGCTACGGATACCTTCGGGAATACCCTGCAGAACAAATGATGCGCGGAGCCAAACTCCTCCAAATCTACGAAGGCACAAATCAAATCCAGCGTGTTGTCGCCAGTGGTCTTATCCTAAAAGAATCCAAAGAAATCGATACAGGATTTCGTCTCAAGTATGACGGAAAAGATGCGCCAAATCCATGGGAGTAACAAAGAAGGAACATTGCCCTTAGTTCTGGGGTCTAGCTGATCATTGCCTGCACGATCAGTTTGGCTAGTTGTGCTGATTCGTGACCTGCTCCTACGATAACGAGTTCCCATCGTTTGACGAGTTCACGGAAGTCTGTTTTACCTGTGAATAGGTCTAGGAGGGTTTGGGCAGGTGCCTTGTATATCACGTCAGGAGAGGGAGAAACTCCATTCTTAACGCGCATTAGTCCTTCTCTGTCTAGAATTATGTGGAATGTACCTTTGTCCGTTTCGAGTTGTAGAATCTTACCATAGTAGGGTCCCACCCAGTTACGGACGAATTCTCGAAGATTAGCGCTTTCATTCACTCTTGTGATTAGTCCCTCGATGAGTTGCTGAAGCGGATTAGACACATCTATTATCTCCTATTGTTGCTTCCTATTCTTTCTGTATCCATTTCCTGAGCGCTTCTAGAGCTGCCTCGTTGACGTTTCGTGCACTGATATCTCCTTTGCGCGCTCGTACTTTCGTGAGAAAAGCCTGGTACAACTCACTTTCCAACTGAAGTACAACCCTTCCCATCCGATTCTTAACAAGGGATTCAGCGATGTACTTGTTGTGGCGGATTGATTTGGTTTCGATGTCTTCTAGTTCCAGATGGGGGTAGCCTGGCCACTCACCATCAGGTGCTTTTCTATACCGCGTCATCTCTAAACTTCACCTTCCATTTTCAACGTCAATTGATTGGTCACCAGGGAGTTTTACCAAACCTGGTTGGAAAGGCCACTCGACGACATATCGCATGCCGCGTTTTCCGTCAACATTTCCTCTCCTCCAGGTGCCAACATATACCTGGGCTCCGTAACCTTTCACGAATTCGCTGAGAATGAGGCGAGCAGCATCCTGCGGGGAGATATTTGCTTCCCGGGCTTTTTCTGCTAGCGCCTTCTCAACATCTTTGGTTAGAATTATCTTCATCGTGTTCTTTCCTCCCATCTCTACTTGTCCTTGGAGCTCTTTCGTAATGCCTTACGCACATAAGGAATGCCCCACCGTTCCTCGTAGAAGCTGCTCTCAAGGGGGAACCTAGATGGACCCAGCATGCGGGGCTTCTCAGGAATCCCGATACAAAAGGCTGCGAGTGGAGTCCAGGTTCGGGGGATTCCCAGTTTCTCGCAGATATATTCCACATGCCTTTTATCGGCAAAGGGTACGGCCTGATATGCGCAGGCGTAGCCCATGGAGTGAGCGACTAGCCACATGTTCAGGACACCCATCCCAACGACAACACTGCCACACAGCTCATTCGGATACATCGCTGTGCTGTCGTGCCAAGTTTCTGAAGCGCAACACACAATCACAGCATCCGCCTTCTCTGGGTACCGGAAGAGTGAGCCATCCCTCATCTCCTCATAGGTTCCTGGTCGACTGGTATCGGGCATATACCAGAGCCGCCCCTGTGTAGCCTCGTAAGGGAAATTACCGAAAACATAACGGGCGGCTTCTTGGCTGATATCAGCGATCAGGCGTTTCATCTTCTCATCCTCTCTAATGACCAAAAACCTCCATTGTTGCATATTCTCTGGAGATGGCGCGTATCTTGCTGCGTCGAGGATGAGTTCGAGATCATCATCTGGGATTCGTTCACCAGTCATATGTCGTATGCTTCGGCGCATTCGGATTAGCTCGACTATCTTGTTGGTAGCTTCGTTTTGACCGCGAGACGGTGATTCCGGCTCTGCCTTGGTATCCTCTTTTACCTCCGTCATGATAATCGACTCGTTGCTGGGTAAACTAGCTCACCCTTACACGGAGGCGTTATTTAATCATAGCCTAATAGTGAAAGAAACTACCTAAGAGTAGAGAAGCTAGGATCGCACTTCTAAGTGTGAAGCCTTATTGTTGAGGAGGTTTACTGGCTCTTACGTATGTGGAACACAAGCCCGTCAAGTTTCTCAAGAACTATGTCTACGGTTTGTTTTGGAATATCTATGGGGCTGGATTTAGTTAATGAGATGATTTCCTTGAAAACGCTCGCAGCAACAGCTCTGTTGGACAGGTTATTCATAGTTATGTCCCGTGACTGTTCCAGTAGGTCTAACATGAACTCCTTTGGAACCTTCTCACGTCTTCTCAGCTGAACAATTACATCCTGCAGTGTTTCAACAACACCAGCCACACGTTGGTCTGGAATATCTGATGGACGTCGAACAGAAGCAGAAGGTGTCGTAGTAGCCGGTGCAGGTTCGGCTGTAGCAGGGGCGAGAGTTGGGGCAGATGCAGCCGGAGCAGCTGACGCTGTTAATTCCGGAATAATCATCTCAGCTACAATCTTTCTAACCCGACCATCTAGAGTTTCGATTAGATTCTGAAGCATTGGAACCATTGCGCCCTGAACCTGCTTCTCAGATATTCCACCACCAACTTTAGAGATAGCATCTTGGAGTTGGTTAAGTCGTTGTTCCAAGGCGGCTATCTGTTGACCAAGTTGCTGAACAGCTTGAGTTGTCTGGGTATCGGAACCACTTGCGGTTTGAAGCGCCGCAATGGACTGGCTCAAAGCAGTAACCTGTTCACCCATCTTCTTCTGGGTTTGATAAACTTGGGCAAGGTATTGAATTATACGTTTCAGTTCCTGTTCGCTTGAGGCGGGTGGCTCGGCCATAAAATCAATCTCCGAATAAACTGTAAAATAACATAGGGAAATATGCATAATAACCTTATGTCACCCTATATATTCGGCGCGCAATTTAAAGGAATCAGCAATCAATAGAGCTTTGACATTACAAGACGGGTAGCCATTTTTCAGGTGTCAATGGTTTCCACAGTCACATCGACAGGGATGCCTTGACGAACAGACGCAGTTACGATGCAGTAGTTCTCAAAGATATCCATGCATCTTTTTAGCCGCTTCTCGTCTTGTTCCTCAGTCGCAACTAGGATCTGCACCTGAATATTGTTTATTCGCCAGCGGCCATCTTCGTTTCGAGCGATGTTTGTTGTTACCTCAGCTCGGATACTCTTTACTTCTAGTTTGCTGCGCTGCAGGCAGAACATCAAGCTAGCCGATAGGCAGTTCCCGACGGCAGCCGACAGTATTCGGCTTGCGTTTGGCTCTGAATCATGACCTACTGGTTCTGGCTCATCAATCGTTAAGGGCGCGTAGTGCTCCTTATCAAACCGGGCTAGAAACTCGAAGTCCCTAACCCGTTCGATTACGATTGAAAAGGAGTGCTGTTCACTTTCGGGTGTCAATCTTCAGCACCAAATGATTGGGTTGCAGGACTTTCAGCACTCTTTGCCTTGAATTGGGCGAAAAGTGCAAAGAAGCAGCCGAGGATTCCTGGGGCTGGAAGGATTAGCATCAGTATAGCAGTCACCCAAATATAGGAAGTAAAGATTCCATAATAATGAAAGAACAAGCCAAGTATGCCCAATCCGGCACCAACGCTTATTATGAATTTTCCGATTTTCGCCCTATCGGTTAGTAAGAGAATGGAACCTAGGATGACAACGAAGCCACCGAATGCCCCGATAAAGTTCAACACCGTTAGAAAAACGGTTATCACTAGCAGAATTTCAGGTGATACCGTGACTATCGTCAATGCCCACCCAAGGAGCCAACCCCACAATCCTGCACCACCCGTCATTCCGGATAGAATCATGAGGAGGCCGGCAATTATTCCTACAAAGAAAGGCAATTTGTTTCTCATTGCATACACCAATTACTCAGTATATTCCATTTAACCTGCTCTCACTAAATACTTCACGCTTCTCCAATAACTTCGTCCTAACAGGATAAGAATATAGTCTTCACGAACTTCCCTGTTTCTCCAGATATTCCTCTCGCAACACCCGCCGGAGTGTTTTCCCGACCATGCTCTTCGGGAGTTCGGTTCGGAACTCGATGAATTCTGGGACTTTATAGTAGGTGAGTCGTTCCTTGCAGAAAGCTTTGATTTCTTCTATTGTTGCGGTTTTGCCCTCCTTCAGGACAATGAAAGCCGCCACCGCTTCACCACTTCTTTCTGAAGGAACACCAACCACTGATGCATCAGCTACTGCAGGATGCTCAAACAGAACCTCCTCCACTGTGCGTGGATAGATCTTGAAACCGGATCGACTAATCATCTGCTTGAGCCGATCGACGATATAGAAGTAGCCGTCGTCGTCCATCCGTGCCATGTCACCTGTATGGAGCCAGCCATCTCGTAGCTGGTGGGCTGTCTCTTCGGGCTTGTTCCAGTACCCCTTCATTACCTGGGGTCCCTTGATGATGAGTTCGCCAATCTTGCCGACGGGGACATCCTTACCAGTCTGGGGATCGACAATCCTTGCTAACGTATTCGGAAAGGGCACTCCGATTGAGCCTTCCCGCTGTTTATCAAAGGGGGGCTTCTCCTGAATAGGATTGGCATGGGTTACTGGGCTAGCCTCTGTCAACCCGAAGCCTTCGACCAGGTTGGCGCCTGCAATCTCCTCAAACTTACGCGCGATAGCCATCGGAAGCGGCGCGGCACCCGATAGACACGCTGTCAAGGAACTAAGGTCAAACTGCGCAAGGTCAGGATTGTTAATCAAAGAAGCATACAGAGTTGGGACACCAGGCATGAACCTCACCTGGTATTTCGGAATATCCCGCAAGATTTGACCGATGTCAGGTCTGGGATGGAGGATAATTTTACCAGCTAGGAGGATAGTGTTTAACATGCAAACGGTCAAACCGAAGCTGTGGAAGAAGGGCAAGACTCCTAAGGTTGAATCACCTAAGCCGCGTTCTGCGAAGGATATCCACGCTCTGCACTGATAGGCGTTTGCCACGAGATTCCGGTGGGTGAGCATAGCGCCCTTAGGAGTGCCTGTCGTGCCCCCAGTGTAAATTAGCACAGCGGGGGTTTCCTTTGTGTCGATTTGAATTTTGGGTGGTTTGGGCTCGGTTTTTTCTAGGAGTTCGCTCCAGAGATGATACCCTGGTACCTCAGGGAGTTCAAAGCTGACACGCATTCCCGGGAAGGCATCAGCCATGGTTGTTACGATTGTGTGTTTTACACTTGTTTCTTCACGGATTTTTGCGTAAGCATCATGCATGATGTCGATGACGACTAGGGCTTTGACGCCGGAGTCGTTGAGTTGGAACTTCATTTCTGGTGGTGTGTGGAGAGGGTTTATGAGCGTGGCAATTGCCCCTGCTTTGAGGATGCCGAAAAAGGCGATGGGGAACTGGGGCATATTTCCTAGTATTATTCCAACGACATCGCCTGGTTTGACGCCCATTTTGACAAGGGCGGTGGCGAAGCGGTCGGCTTTTTCGTTAACTTCGCTATATTTAACCTCATTACCAAGGAATACACAACAAGTGTTGTCGGGGAAGTCACGTGCTGAATCTTCCAGGAGGGTCTGAAGAGGAAAACTGGGGATCTCAATTTCTGCTGGTACATCGGGCTCGTAGAACTTTAACCAAGGCTTTTCCATTTTCTTCCACCTTTCAATAGAATACTCAACCTTGTGTGCTTGTAGATAAAAAGGATTATTCTTGCCATGCATCTTTTCACCTAGGATAAAGAAGACCATTATAAGCAGAGGGTGATATGGTTGAGTTATGGACCAAGACGTCGTTGTCAAGGCTTTGATGAAAACAGAAGCTTACGATGTGCCCCCGGAGAAACCAATCAAACTGATCGAGACCCATATATCCTATATTTTCTTGACCGGCAAGTACGCATACAAGATTAAGAAAGCGGTGGTCTTTGACTTCCTAGATTTCTCGACTCTAAAGAGCCGAAAATATTACTGTGAACACGAACTGAAACTCAACCAGCGCATCGCACCAGATATGTATCTAGAGGTTCTACCAATTACGGAGCAGAACGGTGAAATCAAGATTGGAGGCTCAGGTGAAGTTGTGGAATATGTTCTGAAGATGATTCAGCTACCCCCTGATGGCCTGATGACAGATCAGCTTGAGCGAGGGGAGGTGACAAAGGATATAGTCGACCAGCTTGCTTCTAGCCTTGTGAAATTCCATGAAAAGGCTGAAAGTAGCGAACAGATATCCTCCCACGCAATGCCAGACAAGCTAGCTGAGAGATGGAATGAACAATTCAGTCAAACCGAACAGTTTGTTGGCATAGTTATTGGTCGAAGAGACTTTGACTTTCTTAGGGAGAGCGTCGAGAAGTTCATCGAGAAAAATCAACCAATATTTCTTCAGCGAATCAAGGAGGGTCGAATTAGACGATGTCATGGCGACCTCCATTCTGGCAACATCTTTGTAATTGATGGACGTCCACAGATTTTTGATTGCCTCGAATTCAACGAGGCCTACGCCTCCATCGATACCATCGCAGAGGTAGCGTTCTTCGCAATGGATATGGATTACCACGGCAGAAACGATCTTGCAGAGTTTTTCATCGAAAAGTACATCGAATACAGCGGTGACAAGGAAGGAAAGGCTCTCCTCAGCTTTTACAAGGCGCACTATGCTTCGGTTCGTGGTATGGTCACATCGCTCCGCCTGAAGGAGAAGATGGATGCCGACGAAAGAAACCCAATTCGTGAGAAAGCGAGACGGTACTTCAAACTAACACTAGAGTATACAAAGACGCTATCATAGTAAATAACAAGAAATCTGAATCTAGTTGAGATTCTCATCCCTGCCTCCTTTATGTTGCCTCCTTCGTAAAGGTTTTTTAGTTTACTTGGTTGGTTTCTTCCAAACGTGGACTACGCACCGAGGCTACTTGCTGATGTCTGAACATGGCTTTGAAGATGGTGACACTCCCCCTCAGGCTCTAGAAGGTGCGATTTTTCAGGACCCTGGTTCACCAGGTATTAGAGGAAAGATAAGTTTCTCTTTATCATATGTTCTCCTAGGCCTTCGCCGCAGAAAAACACGTTCCATCAGCCTCCTCCTCGGCGTTTTAATTGGCGTAGCCCTAGTCTCGTCGGTTTTTGTGTGGACAGACACAGGTGCTCGTGTTTCCACTTATGATTATATTCACTCACAAAGTTTCCATTATTCTTGTGTCCAGCAACCACAAATGCCAGTAGACCCTGAGGCAATCCTTCCAATTCAAGGGTTTGTGGATAGTCATCCTACTACTGAATCCTCCCATATCATCTATTGGACTATTTGTGTCATCAACCCTGCAGGTGTAATCTCCACTGATATTTACCAGCCTTGGCCTTACCTTGACAATCCTGCTTATCCTCAAAGGGTCAACCGAAAGGATTGTAGTGCATTATTTGTCGATGACGCGTTTCTTTCAGCTGCAGAACAGTCATTCACGTTCACTGGAGCCTCCCAAATCGACCAGAACTCAATACTAGTAAGCCAAGAAGTTGTTAACGATGCGCTATTCTATTTCGGTATGCCAATAGCAATCGGGGACACCATTGACATAGCTGTTGCTCGAAACTACGACGGCCCGCAGATAGGAACCATGGAGGATCCTTTGCTTTATGGTGATTTAGATACATTTCTTCTTGAGAACCTAGAGGTTGTTGGCATCTATGACATCGAGCCAAGAAATGATATCATGCAACAAGCTATCCCTCAATTGGCTCGTCAAAATTTTGGACCGTTCAGTGGAGTAGAGAATATCTTTGGTTGGAATGATGGTATTATCCTCCACCAAGACCTCCTAACCCCAGACAATCGCAATGAGATTGTACGTGAGACACGCTTCCCACGTCTCTTAGTTAAATTATCCTATACTGGCATTTTTGTACAAGGACTGGATTTTGCGATGGAGATAATTGAATCTACCTTCGGTCAAATCGAGTCAAACTATCGGGTATCAATCAGGGGGCGTCTTGAGCTTATGGAGCTCGGGGAGTTCATTACAGCTTACAAATCAAGACAGAGCATGATTATCATCCTGTCTCCAATAACAATGCTAAGTGTTTTGTTCACCGCCTTCGCCTCAACATTGTTCTTAGGAGGTCGAAAATCGGAGTTAGCTCTCCTGCGGTCAAGGGGCGCTAGTTTTCAACAGCTGTATGGAACTCTCCTCCTGGAATTCGCTATCCTAGCTATTCTTGGACTAGTTCTAGGCAACATGCTAGGTATTGTTATTGGGTGCTTACTCCCATCGTCGACGAGTTTTCTCCAATTCGACCTCGATATCTTTTTCCGATTCCTTGCCTTGGCTAATACATCGCCAATCGCCTGGGTAATAGCAAGCAGCATTTGTATAGCACCTTCACTCGCATTTACTATTATCACTACAAGATCATTTCTTCACTCTGAATTGTATAGTGCAATTCGTGGAGTTACAGGCCGCGAGTGGTTTAGCTTTAGGACACAGGCCCTATACATTCTTGGAACTTGTCTGTTGTTTCTCCCCCTCACTGTCTTTGTACAGTTACTCCGTGTCGAACACGAAGCCGCTGCAGCTTTCGCGTTAGGGGTTTTCGTTATGACAGTCATTCTTTGGGGCTTACTCTGTGATGTCAGTGCCCGACTGGTTCGCCCCGGTGTTTCAGGTCTTTCACGAATCTTTCGACCCCTTTTCGGTCAAAAGAGCACAATCTTTGCTAAGAGTGTACGAACACGAAGGCACCGGACTATTCCATTAATGATGATTATGACGCTTACCTTTTCAGTCACAATCTTTTCAGCCGTTGAAGCCCAATCCTATGACGGCTACATTACACAACAAGTGAAATACTTCATGGGTGGTGACATTCGCATTTATAGTGACCAAGTTCCTGCTTCTGCGGTGTGGCAGGTATTGAACATACCTGGAATTGATGCTGCCACTGCGGTAATAATGAGAGAGTCTTTCACAGCAACAGAGGATATACTGCTAATCGGTATTGATCCAGTAGCTTATGCCCAAACAGGAAACTGGGACTCAACGAGTATGCCCGGATTAGACCCCTACAGTGTACTGCAAGCTCTTGAGACTATGCCAGATGCCATAATATTCCCCCAGCACATCGCGAATGCAATAGACCGACATACTGGAGACCAAATAGCAGTCACAACCACTTATATGACAGGTTTTTACACACCAGCCAGTAACATCAAGACTTTCACTATTGTTGGCGAGGTATACTCAGCGCCTGGTTTTGGGTTTGCTGATGCTGATGACCCTGCTGTAACCCCGACGCCCTACCCTGGATACGGCTTCCAAGAGAGTAACACCTTTGCTTTCTGTCACATCAACTACTTCCTTTATGAGCTGCCATCTCAAGGAGCGATGGGTGAAATTGATGACACGTTCCTTTTCTTCGCTAGTGTTGAGCCTGGAACTGACCGCGAGCAAGTCTTTGCAACCGTTCAAGCACTAGGGTTTACTAGAACAGCGTGGTCCTCACACTCCTTAGATATTGAGGCGATGTATCCTGGTGCTCACCTCTTCAGCGGCGGTGTGATTAGCCTCCTCTCAATGAGTTTTGTGGCCGCTCTTGCTCTGGGGCTACTATCCTTGACAGTTTTCGTCAACGTAATGGTTTCAGGCAGAAAGACAGAATATGCTATTATGCGAGCCATCGGAGGCACACGAGGTCAAGTGACTGCAATAGTTGTTGGCGAGTTTGCGGGTCTTATTCTCGCTACATTCTTTCTTGGTCTCTTGCTCAGCTTTGGATTCTCTTGGCTTCTAATGAACACCTTGATCAAGCTCTTCCCACTACCAACGGTACTGCCGTTTGTAATCGTTTGGCCATTACTATTGTTACTGGGGTTAGTGCTCCTTGTTATAGTCGGAATGCTAATTGGTATCTGGTTGCCAGCTCGCCGTGCAGGTGCTGTTACAGTAAACAAGATACTGCGCGACCTCTAAATTACCCTATAATATGACACCTGCAAGAAATTTTTAGGTAAAGAGAAACAAGGCTACACGATAGTTGCTAAAGGAGAAGATACCAATACCCGCCCCAAAAATCACTGATGATCACAGGAAGCTCATATACCTTGTCGGAATCTATGCAAACACGTTAGATAAGAGCGCAGACAAGGAGAATTGGTTCAAGGATGGCCCCCTATACGCTACAATCTACGAGTTAACAGCTGAAGGGATATTCGAGACCTACGATTATGCACCCGTGTCTGTCTTGGGACTGGACGGATTCCACCGGTTCATGAATATTTCCATAGAAGGCAAGGATGACCTAGATGATCTGCGAGAACTGGGGCTACTAAACCATATGAAAATCTCCACCACGACATACGGTACTGTAACCGCATATCGGCTATCAAGCGAGGGAATGAAACATTACGACAAGACTCCAAAGAAGTTCAGAGACCAGATAGACAAACTCGTCCACTGTCCAAAACACAAGAGCAAACTAATGGAAATCGTGTGCATCGCCTTTGAGAAATATTATTTCCGCTGCCCATCCTGCAACTACGAACGGGAAATCCCGATATTCGAAATCGAAGATGTAAGCTACATCTCTACACCAAGATTCATCCGACTACCCTACAGGAAACGCCGCTAAACTATGAGAGCACAAATGATGTGAATGATAATGGCTGTACGCGATAAATTAGAAGAACTGATTTTCCTCAAGAAACCAACCGTAATAATCAGCGAATGGATGCCATGGGGAAATAACCAGATTGCAGCTCTCAACCAGAAACTTGGGTCGATGGAACGCCTAAAGAGCACCCTAATGACTGCGCTAGTAGACGAGTTCCCAGAGCAGTCAATATTCGAAAGTGATCCCATTCACTCTGATGTTGTCGTTAAAGATTTTGAGCTCACCCAATTTGTAGAGTTTCGTTGCAAGGTCGATTATCCTGAGGCAGCTGGTATCGAGCAAGTTGAAGAGTTTGCTGCGCACATCCATGAACAAGGTCTTGTAGTCTTTGCACTTGACTTGAATGAAGTTGAAGGGAGAAAAGGGAGAGTCTCCTTAGACCATCTGACGCGTGTAAACGCTGACCTTCTAATGGATTCAAGTCAGATTATGGACACATTGCTCGCTCACTCGCAGCTTCGTATGATGGATGTGATGTTCCGAGGTAAATCAAGGAACCGCGGTAAATTCGTGCTTGTTGTGAGTGAGGGAATTACTCCTCGAAAGAACAAAGCAAGTTCGTATGCAGACGAAGAGGATTACCAGAATGAAATCGAACAAGTTGTAGGAACACTAGAGGCTACGGAGACAGTTAGCGATGGTTCCTTTATCTTCATAGGCGATCTCGGCGCCATTGTAACTACAAAGAACTTCTCTAGCCACGAGGAAGTAATGGGACTCTATACTCTAGTTCGTTCCCTTGATATGTTCATGAACCAGTATTTCTCACGTCTATGGCTTGGCTGGGACGATTCGCTTAAAATCCGACAAATGTTTCTGCACAAAGCAGACCGGGATCCCACAATGGTCGCAAAGGCAAAAACTGCTCTTTCCAAAGTTGGTGCTGATGCTGTTGTTCTAGAAGCTTTGATGAGCTTTCTAGGAGAATCGATAGAATATACTCGTGAACAGATTACCCGCATACTCAAGAAAGCTAAACCAAGGCAAAAGGAGTTTGCTGCTAAGCTTCACCTCCAGAAGTTCTTTGGCCGTGTTGAAACGCGCATTGATGACGCGGAGAAGGTGGTTGAGGGACTAAAGCGGGAAGTAGAAGGACTACAGGGGCTTGTCACAACACTTGGCGAGAAACAGATGCAGAAGGTGTATAACACCTTACAGGACAGCTCCCGGGCAACGGAGGAAATGCTTGCTTCTAGCGAAAGGGGTGCAGTAGCTCTAAACATCATCGAGATTATCCTAGCAGGCACAATCGCCTTTGATGTCATAGAAACCATGAACACTATTGGTTTTCTAGATACAGTATTTGGCGGTCTGTACCCTCTGGGTACATACATCATTTTTGGTGCGACAATGGTTATCTGGCTAAGCGTTGCCATTGCACTCTATAAATTCATGGAGTATCTCACAAGTCGCCATGAGCCGCTTTTCTCCATGCAGCTGCGCCTTGAAGCGCCCTGCCATGTGGACCGCCTAGAGAAGTATCTAGCCACCAAGGACATCACAACACTGATTACCAAACAGGACGGCATCACAGATGCTACTAAGGCATCCTGGGATGAAGAAGACAAGAGTAAGTGGCTAGGTGAGAAGCCAAAACTCTCTATAGTCTATGATGGCCTGAATGGATACATCCTTACTGTCATTGCAGAATTCAAGAACCCGAACATTGACCGTGTAAAGCTCCGAGAGAAACTTCTACAAGAGATGAAGCCGCTCCTCCGAGGTCCAAACAACTTCACATGAGCTACCCCCAAACAGTTTAATCAATAGACCTACTGAAGTTGGGGTATGGGTTCTGCGTCGGGTTGGGTTGCTAGTCAGTTGCCAGAGGACGACCTTGAGCTAGGTGGCATCATTGATGTTGATGTGCCGCCTCAAACTGAACGCCATCGGGCAGAGGGTGGGGTTTGGTTTGCCACCAAGAAATCACTTCTCCATCTTCACCAAAAGATGTGGAGGAGATGGTCACACGATGATGGTTTACCCGCGCCTTTGTCCGCAATCGCCTGTGGATTATCAGATGCAGTCTATCTCGGCACAGAAAAGGGAGAAATCTATTCGTGGAGTGGTCCAGAACACCACAAATTGCTAGAACAGATACCAGATACTGGCATTAGTTGCTTACGCCTTGGTTATCATCGCCAAACCCATCAGCCTCTTCTAGTCGCAGGCTGCGGCACCCCCTACACTCCATCGCATGACAATCTTTGCGTTACCCTTTACGGTGATATACTTACATCTAGTGGAAGGGAAAGACGGGGACAAGCCTCTGCCCCTTCAATCGTTCATTCAGAACCCCTGTCAACAGGAACAAGGGGAAGCACCGTTGATATCACATTTAACGCTGCAGGGATTCCCCATCTGCTCTTTAGAGATAACAGGTATCCTGACAAACCCAGCTTCATCTTTCACCGCCTACGATTCCGACGACGTACAAAAGGTGAAGCAAGCATACAATGGCATGCCTTTTCTATTATCAAGACACCTTGTACCACCATCGAGTACATGCGGACACAACGTTCCAGCGGACTCTGGGTTGGAACCCCGGGTGGCCTCTACTATCTGAACCCCTCAAAGCATTCCAGCAATCTGGGCATCTTGCTAAACATCCCTTCCACGGGACCCGTATACGACATCTTCCAAGACAGCCGCAACTGGCTCTGGGTTAGTGGCCACGAAGGGCTCTTCCTACATGCCAAGAGTAGATGGTGGCGCTTCATCGATCCTCCTGGTGATATCCTTTTCAAATTGGATAGAATTGTCGAAGACCAGATGGGGAATATCTATGTGGTACGGGGCGATCAGTATTTCTGGCTTAAGTGGTCGGACCACTTTGGTAGAGGCGGTGTTTCATTAAATACTCTCAAGAAACTAACTGAGCCTGTTAAAACTACAGCTGCAAGCCTTTCGCTATGAAAGAAGCTGTGCCATGACTTTTTAGTTGATTCAAACGAGGGGCTTAACCCCATCCACCGTCATCATCTTCTTCTTCCTCGCCTGGGAATCCTGAAAACATAGCGCCGATTATTTTTTCTACATATTCTTTGAGTTTGCCGCCAAAAAACATGTCCTTCAGGACCTCGTGCACTCTCTTCATTGATTTTTCATCCTCGAATTTCATTATTAGCAAACGTTCCTCCTGAATGACCTCTGTTTCAAACTCAACCGGCTCATCAAGAAGAATACCAACCATTCCTTTTAGCCGGTCTCCCTGTAGAAACTCTGAAGCCTGAGCAGCCTGAGAAGTATCTGCTCCCTCAGAGATTCCCTCTTTGGTGGTGATTCTAATCGTGTGAGTAGAGGAGTCTACTTCCATTTCCATATTTTCATTGATTCGTTCTTGTATCTGATCCCAATCGACATCAAAAGACAACTGAATAACCTCTTGTTACGGATGAAAGGGTTCTGCTGAGGTGATAGGCATACATACTACCTTAATAATTCTAGTGCTGTCCATAATCCTGCCAATTTCTTTAAGTATCTGACGGAACTAGAATACTACAGCATACCCGACACTGATGAGGTAAGATACTATGGCAAAAGTACCAAAAGGCGCATCGCCACGAAAAGTAGCTGAGATACACTACGGTTCAGCGATGAAAGGCGACAAACCAACATGGGAGGCAACTCTCACAAAACGAAACCAGACAGGACGCATGTACCGGCACTACTGGGAGGTCTGTGAGCAACGGGCTTCTATTGGATGTTACTACGAGTTTGGAAAAGAAGATCGAGTTACAGATGACCGGGCTAAGCTTTTCTTTAAACGTTTCAATGCTGATGGCTCTCCACGAGGTCGTCCTGTTCCCATCACACTCAAAAGGGATAAGGATCAGGGGGGCGAGTGGCGCGTTCATACACCCAGCTATTGAACAATCAAACAAGATTTGTTGACAGGGGTTAAGAGGCCTCTGAAATTCACTCTCTGACTCAGAAAATCATTCAGGCAATTCAGGTTTCTTTGTGGTGAAAAGTAGTGAAGCGTCTTCCTACACTAGTTCTTTATCATCCAGCGATGGCTGAAGAGGGCTACCCTGTCCTAGCTGGTCGTGTACAGCAAGCTTTTGACTACTTGGAAGAGACCGGGACTTTGCAGGCGTCTCAGGTGATTCATGAGGAGGCGCGGCAGGTAGACAGTTCACTACTGAACCGAGTGCATACTGAACGCCATATAGCAGGCGTTGGGCGTACCAGTTATGATTTTGCGTCTCGACTCTCAGCAGGTGCAGCGGTTAGGGCGGGTGAAGCGGTGTGGACTGGTGAAGCGGCTAACGCTTTTGTGTTCACAGGTTGTGCTGGACACCATGCCAGCCGCGACTCAGCCTGGGGCTTCTGCTACTACAATAACACA
This sequence comes from Candidatus Hermodarchaeota archaeon, assembly GCA_016840065.1. Taxonomy (GTDB): domain Archaea; phylum Asgardarchaeota; class Hermodarchaeia; order Hermodarchaeales; family Hermodarchaeaceae; genus YT-063. Next base: position 17,924 of record JAEOTB010000115.1, read on the forward strand.
GCGTTGCTGGTTCGCCATCTCCAAAAGGCTCATGGCGTTGAGCGTTTCTTCGTTGTAGACACCGATCCACACACGGGTGACGGCACTCGAGATACTCTTGGCGAGGATTTGGGTGTGTACCATCTTAATTTCTATGCGGCATTCGGGGAGGGTGAAGAGCCCGAGTCAACTCGCCAAGTTGATGTTCCCTTTCCAAGCAATTGTGGTGACGCGTCGTTTGTTGAGGCGTTACGTAGGTTAGCAACACCCCTCGCAAAAGAGAGTAGAGCTCAGATGATTCTTTGGAACATGGGACATGACGCCCATGCCATCGATTATGGTGGCTTCCAGCTTTCGCTTCACGCTTTCCCAGAAATGACAAAACTTCTTCTAGCATTGGCCGAGGAAGTGTGTCAAGGGCGTTTTATTGTGCTGCTTTCTGGTGGGTCTGAGGAGTACGTCGCCCGTCACACTATCTCGAGTATTATTCGACACCTAGCAGGGCTTTCCCCCCTCCCTGCTGATACTGGTGAGGAGCCAGCACCTGACACTCCTGAAACTGAGCGGACTGCCCGGAAGCTTGTTGAGAAAATCATCACAGAATTAGGTTTCGACACCGAAGAATGAAGGCTAGGATGTGGTGCCGACTTTCTCCCAGGCTTGGAATTTTCCTCGGGCGCGCTGAACAAGGACGAGTCCATATCGTTTCCAGATTTCTTCACGAGTTAAGGATTCCTCCTCAGAGGGCGTACTGCTTGAAGGTGGAGTGTGTTCCTCGGGTCTGATGGACTGGCTATAGAATATAGAATCAATTAGGTTACCAACGAGCCCTTGCTGGTACTGATCCTTGACGAAGATGAGTATCTGTTCCGTGGGAACATCCACTGGCTGCAGAGGGTGACGAGTAACGCCCTGGCTGAATGAGGGGCAGACGCCACTCATCGTTTCTTTGACAATCTCGATACAGTTTGGGTCGATGAAGAACTGGCATGTCAGGCATTGTCGCCATCCTGCGTGGATAGCTTCTTCAAGGTTGATTTTCTTACCACAAGCAACGCAAGATATGCCGACGGTGCTCAAGTCTATTTTCATCGGCTCTCACCGTCTTCTGAACCCTTTGATGAAGTTGTGCCTACTAGGTAAGTGGCGGCTGTACTGGCGATAGCCTTTCGTCGTTCTGCGTCAAACTCGAGTTCAGTCCTGGGCCCGTAGGCTATTCGGTTTGTGCTACGTTCAATGTAACCAAGATCCGCGAGGCGCCGGAGTATTCTATCCAGTTGATAACGAGAAAGGCGACCACGCGTTACCAATGCTGCATCTAGTTCCTTCGGAGTTGTCTTTCTTGCCCGTCTCCGAGCTCCAGCATTTTCTATAGCCGCGATAATCACTCCTAGCACAGCATATTCGGGATCGGTTAGTTCGCTAGGAACTCCGTATAGTGTGCGCAGACAGTAACGAGTCTCCCGACCAAGCCGATATTCTACGAGTTCCAACCCTAGTGGAGTGATATGCTGCCGAAGTAGGCTGAAGAGCTGATTGAGCCCATCACGGTTCGTGTGCAGGGCTTCTAGTAAATCCTGTTGCTTAACACCGATGTTGAGCTGACTTTCACCGTCACGCCAACGGGCGGTGAGGGCTGCGAAGAGCTGACCAAGTAGATGCTGTTGAGCGCGTTCCTCACTTTCATCGACACCCCGGTCGGCAGTATCAACTGAGGACTCGTCTCTAGGAGTAGGTTCTTCTGTCACTTCTACTATTGAACCTCCTGACGGCGCCTAGACTCTACTGCCACAGCAGCAAAAGAGACTTCATCTGTTTTCCGCTTTGAGGGGCGAAAGGCGATGATGGATTTTCCAAGGAAGGAGGCGGATATTCCTCCATCCCTTATCATCTGACTAAGAATATCAAGTTCCCAATTCGTTAACAGCTCTGCCAGCTCGTCTATCGAATACCGCTTACCCTCAAGCTGGGCTGTGAGTTTTTCCCGGAGACCTTTCAGCTCTTCTTGGAGGAGCTGGTCGTAGGCTACCTTATGCCGAGCTAGATCCGCTCGGTCCTCAGGAGTCGACACTACACTGCTTGCCAAGGGGTTATCCCCGTCAGGCATTGTGAATTCAGGTGCAATGATTTCTCGACTCGGTAAGAATACCAAGGGCGTTGCCCGGCGTTTAACTTCTGTGGCGAAGCGGCTAATCCAGACCTCTGGTGTTACATCAATCGCTGCAAGGACCGCGTCTCTCTGTAATTGCATCTTGGCCATATTGAGATAGCAGCGTCCGTCCAGCACATGTTCCCAAGGTGTTTCGACGAAACGATAGGCTTCAGATACTTCTTCTCGGTCACGCTCTGACTCTCTAATCTCGAAAACCTCTTGGTCCTTTAGAGCCTTCTCATACTTCTTCGATAGATTCCAAAGAGCCATCACGATACCCTTTACAACTTGCTCTTGTTTATCTGGGCTAAGCGGACCTGTTCTGTTTTGAAGCCTGTAAGATGATAAGCTCTCAAGGGGGCAGCTTCTAGAGCAGGGCTCGTCTGCGCCGCATCTTCGGCGACACATCTCCTCCAAACTTTCCTCTGATTTCTTGGAGAGTTTCTTGTTGCGCATTAGCGCTCCACTTCCCCTTTGATAAGCACGATATGGTTCATACTAGCTGGAATTTCTAAACCAACTGTCGAGGGCGCCATGAGAATGAATTGTGGGTCTACGGTTAGATTCATTCGACTTAGCTCTAATGCCCGCTGAACAATACTGAGTACAGCAGCACGACTTGCCTCATCGAGACGCTGAGTGAACTCGTCGATGACATGTAGAGGGCTTTTTGCAAGCGTATGGAGTGCAAGGATGAATGTTTGTGTACCGAGAATCCTCTCTCCACCACTCATGTTTTCATAGGTTCGCCAAGCATCTTCCTTATTGATAGCTATTTGGATGAACAGCTCAGCACGACTTGGCTCATTCGGGTATCTTACCGTTAGGCGTACCTGTTTTAGGAAATGGCTGAGGAGTTTGTTCATTCGCTGGTTTAGACGCTCTAGGGTTTCTTCTAGACGGCGACGCCATTCGATTATTCTTCTTTGGACATCCCCCATCAGATTGTCAAGGTGGCGTTTGCGTTCTGCAAGATATTCTTGGAGTTGGCGTACTAATTTTTCCTGCTTTTCATAAGCCTGTCTGTCCTCTGCGGTGGCACGAATCGTTTCAATCATCGCTTGAACTTGGATTTGTTCTTCTCGCACTTGGTTAGGAAGCCTTACCATGTCGGGTCTTGGACCTTGGGCTTCAGCTGCCTGTTGCTGTTCTTTAACTTGATTGCTTAGGTGGTTGTGTTCCTCCTCTCTGTCTCGAAGGTCTCGTGTGAGTCGTTCAATCTCGGATTCGAGTCTGTATCTTCGGTTATCCAGATTTCTTAGTTGTTCCTCAACTCTGTTGAGACGTGGGATGACCTTTGATAGTGAGTTGTCACACCGGCGATATTCCTCATCTATCCCATCAAGACTACTACCCAATTCTGCAATTTGTTGTTCTACATCATCAATGTGCCGCTGCAAATCTGCTACCAAGATATCTCGGTCATCACCGGTTGAGCGGGCTGTTTCCGGGTGACGAAGCTCTTGAAGACGAATCTTGATCTGACTAATGTCTGAATTAACCTTCATACGATCTAAGCCGAGTACTTGTTCCTGACGCCGTAGCGCCGCTAACTTGCTTATCACACTACTTGTATCATCACCGAGACGAATTTCACGGAGCTCCCTACCCAGAGAGACTGTCACAGGCGGAGGTGGTCTGGTGAACGCACCGATACGCAGGTAGTGACTAGCGCCATCGCTTGTGATGATATTTCCACGTAATCTTTGAGCTGCATCCGCGAGCAGATTAGGGTCTGATGCTTCGGCAACAGCGGTGTTGATAACGCGGTTTAGAAACATAACCACTCTAGGCTCTCCCTGAATGAGGTCGGCTGCCCAGCCAATGACGGGGGGAGAGATTGTGGGTCTGCGGCGGGGTTCAGACTCTTCTGAGTGGGCTCTAGCAACAAGTAGGTTTGGTTTCCGGTCTGACCAAAGACGGTCAAAAATCTCCTTAGCGCTACTAAACGCTTCACGATTGAGAGCAAGGAAAGCGTAAGCATAACGTCCTAGAGCTAGTTTCACGGCGAGTTCATATCTCTCCTGTCCTCTCTTCATCCTTATTAGAGAGAATAGGGGGCCAAGCACCTTTCGTCCAAGAGCAGCTTCGTCAAGTCCATGGCGAAATTGCTTGCAAGCGCGTAAAATCTCCGCTTCACGGCGTGAATGCCTCTGGGGCTCAACCGTAAGTTCCTCTTCTGTTGAAGCGATTTGCTGCCTAAGTGAAAGCTGCCTTTTATCCAGTTTGTCTCGCTCAGCGATGAGTTCTGCTAGTTCGGATCGGAGTGTGTCCTCCTGAAGGGAGGGTGTTTGGGTAATATCTGGTTGAGATGAGCGATAACGGGTTATCCTTGAAATAGCTTCCTTGAGTTCACTGTCGAGGGCACTTCTCTTGCCGCGCGCTTCCATTTGCTGGTCCCGAAGCACAGTCATGGTGTCTCGCAGTTTCGTCCGCTGAGAGAACAGGTCACGACGCTTCTCACTGAGTTCTTCCCGACGAGTGTCTAGCTTCTCCATCTTGGACCGCTCAGTTTCCAGACCAGTCTTCGTTTCATTAATGGAGGTTTCGAGCTGACTGATGAGCTGCTCACGGTGTACGACCTCAGCCCAAGCAGCCTCAACTGTCAATGCTTGAAACCGTTCTTGTAACTTCTGCTTCTGCTCATAGGCCTCGAAAGCAGTTTTGAGAATCTGAAGACGTTGTTCCTCTCCACGGATTCGCTGCTGAAGTGGCGTAACATTGGATCGTGCCTGGACCACAAGCAACCGCGCCTCTTCTAATTTCTCCATCCAATCATTAAGCCCTGTCTCGTTCAAGAGGGTCTCAAACTTCCTACGAGGTGTCTGGGATGCGAATTGGTCCAGTGTTTCCGCCTCTGTAACTGCAAGAGGTGAATCACCAAACACTCCCGCTGCCTGGAAGAGTTGACGAATATCCTGTCGACTTATTCGGCGCCCCTTGATTGTTCGCTGATTATTAACCCAGAGAGAAATCGTGTTGCTGGGGAGGATGCGCAGGCGGATTGATACCGTGTCTTGGTCGAGGAGCTTATTCATCTCCTTCTCGGGACTTCGCAAGAGACGACGTTCAGCGATGACTGGGTTGTTGAGTTCTAGAATAACCTCAGCGTACTTGTCGAAGGGACCGATGAATTTGATGTTACGTTGACGCTGAACACGTTTTGATTCTAAACCAATGATTAGTAGCAACGCATCAAGAATCAGGGTTTTACCACTGCCATTAGACCCTGTTATCAGAGTAATTGGTGAACGGTCTAGATGAACCGTTGTATCTCGATGAATGACAAAATTGACCAGCCTAATACTTCGAAAAACCATGCGAGTGGCGGGTGGGGATTCAGCTGCCGGAGAGGACGCCACCGCTTCTTTACTGGTCATTTTGACTTGAAAACCCCTTCTGCCTTTTCAACCCGCTAATAAGTATTTAAGTCGACTTCTTTAACTTTCTCGTTTTACCTCTGGAACAACAGCTAGCAGGGTTTCCAGCGATTTCCTATTTTTATAAGCCTTTCCGAGGCGTACCTAAACCCAAAAGAACGGTACGAACCAGAGAACACTGATTGCGAGCGAAAGTGCGCCAACAGATTAGCAAACTGCTGATTAGACACGCTTGTCCAACGGTGTAACAGTTATCTGGACCCGTAAGATAAACTTAAAGTGGATAAAGCAACGCCAACCTTCTAGGTGATTACACATGACAAGCGATGAAGGCTTTTGGAGATCAATCATAGTTGACGTAGAACCCCGTCAGAAGGAGTTCCGCATCGGCATAGACGAAGACACCAGCATCGGAGAAGTCATCCGAACCCTAGTCACCCAAGCCCGTGATGAGGGTATTAGTGTGGATGAGTGGGCAAAGGCGAAAATCGGTGACCAACGAGCAGAGTTTGTGCTCATCCGGAAAGCACCTGAACCCACACGGCTCAGCCCCACCGCCACCTTTGGTGACTTGGAACCCAAAGTTGTCGATGATGAATTCTTCCTCATGGACGTGATCCCAGAAGTTGGAATTAAATAGGCTCTATCATGATTTGGATACGGGAAGCACATGACTCGAGCAGTTTTTTCTACGGAATTATTCAACGCGCGTGTGGAAACACAGATACAAACCTTCTTCGACACTATGGCCAATCTCTACGGGCAGCGAGGTTGGTCACCTGAACAGCCTAGGCGCCGAGATTTGAAGTGGGAAACCGAAGACTTCACAGTAGAGATTAATGGTCGTTACCGGGATGGTGCCTACAAGCAGTTTCACTTCACTATGCGGAACCTCCCAGGATACTTCCGTTGCCCTGGATCTCTCACCGACCCGAATGCTATCCGATGGGAACACCGCTTTTCCTTCGACTTACCCCGTGAGTATCCACAGAATATTGGGTCTATCCGTCCTTCAGCTGAAACCCCCCTTTATCATCCACGGCTATCCGCAGGCGGGAAAGGACTTGCCTGCTACTCGGTTAGAGGAGAGCTAGACCGCATCCTTGAAGACCTACCCTTCTTTGTATTACTCAAACCTGATCGTGTTGAGCCGCCATCCCGTTTTTCCTCTGACCATGGGTTGAATACCCAGGCTATGCATTGGTACGAGCGAAACGCCGATGGGATTGTGGCAACCCTCGAACGTCTTTGGAGAGAGCGCCATAAAGATCCAGACACATCAGAAGGTGAAAGGCGTAGTGGGCGCGTACAAATCATTACCTCTCCACGGGAAGCTCAACCCGGTCGTCGGAGCCCACGTATCCTTGATGAAAAGGAGCATCAAACTGGGCGAATCAGAATTTTAGATGATGAAGATTAGAGGTGCCTCAAGCATCATGCCAAGTCGGTCTCCAAAGGACGAAGAAGAAGCTGAAGAAACAAGAACTGAACAGCCAGCGTCTGAACAAGATAGTGCTGAAGATACAGAGGAAGAGCAACTCGTCTTAGAGGAGGAAGACACGTCACAGGCCCATCGTAGTCGGATTGTCATATTGGGAGAGAGGGACATCCCCTTCGAAGAGGAGCGACCTCCGAACCTCTTGCCAAACTTTCAAGTGAAGGTTCATCGAGTGAGCAGACCAGAGAAGCCAAGGGAGGTTGGACTTTGAGTGTCCATGGTGCAGCACAGGTTAAGTGCGCGATTTGCGATGACGCCGTTTCACTAGAAAATGCACGGTTGGACTGGTGGATTTGCACCAGTTGCGGAAGCTATTTGTGTCCGCGATGCCACACACTGTTTACTAGGAGTGGTGATGAACTCTGCCCTGGAACTATAGTTCGAGGAGCTGAGCCGCACCAACCCCATCTCACGCGATTCCTTTCGCCTCGACCTAATCCAGAACCGCCAGCACAACATGGTAGCCCCTCTGTTCGTATCTTGGAAGATGTTCCTCGTCGACCAAGCCCAAAGCCTGGAGGCAGGGTAATCTTTCTTGATGACAGAGAGCCTGGAGAAGAGGAGCGAGAGACTAAAACACAAGATGATGAAGATGCCGGCTAACTTACCTGTCCAAATGGAGATTTCCGCCCCTTCCCGAGCCAAGGGTTTACCTCTTGTGAAGCCGAAAGAAAGTGTAAAAATTGTCCTAACGCGCTCCTTTACTGGTCAAACAGGCGAGTATGCTAATGGTGTTATATTCGTTCGCGACCCATTCGGAACCAATATCGCTAGGATACCTTTCAAATTCGGTGAATTTACTAAAGGGACTTTTACTGTTCAGATAAAAGAGGAACTTCTTTCAGGAATCTACACGGCTGCAGTAGCTTTCGAAGGGGAAAAGGACCTCACCAGCGCTAGAGGAGGATCTGGCGAAGCGCTATTTGGCTGCTTCCGAGTAGAAAAAGGCCTCCCACCAATCATCTCGCACAAGGTTACCTACAAGGCTAAAATAACGAATGAGGGAGGCAGGCAGGATGACTACGGGAAAGGCACTTCGGGTGGTATCGACCTCTTCGATGTATCGGTGTTTCTTGCTACACCAATTTCGATTCCTTTTCGCCAAGAAGTTATCAAACTTAGACCTAACCCTTCAACAGGCGCAGAATCCAATGACTTGGTCGGTAATAATTGGGTTCGTTATAGTTTGAAACATTTAGCCTTTGGTAAGAGCTTTACATGTGGCTATACTGCTCTAGTCCGGAATCACTCTGTAAGATATGCGCTTCCTCCAGTGAGTAATGCTGCAATCCCTCATGAGATCAGGGATTACACTAAGCCAGAGAAGCATATCGAGTCTGATCACCGTCGCATAAAGGAGATGGCTAACCAATTAGCAAAGACCTATCGAAATCATAGCTCCTTTGTTGCTGCTGCCATGCGAACTGTCTTTAGAACCTTGAAATATAAGCCTCAACGTTCAGAGCTGGGAGCCGCTTATGCAATAGCGAATAAGATAGGCGATTGCACGGAATATGCCGCGCTTACCGCTGCCCTTTGTCGGGCAAATGGTATTCCAGCAAGACTTCAAGCGGGTTTCGGATTTGGTGGAGCCACGTGGGAACGCCACGCGTGGGCTGAGGTTTGGCTCCAAGGCTTCTGGGTCCCTGTAGACTCCACTTGGTATGGTCGTGACGGAACTCTGGGCATAACAAGCCGTCACATCCCTTTGATTGTTGGAAATTGGATGAGCAGCCGTATCCGCCAAGAATTCAACATTCGCTGGAAGACCAAAGGAGGGAGAGCTAGTCCGCCAACTTTAGATGCGAAATGGAAGGTTGAGCGACTGAGTTCTACCCGCGCCGCACCTGGACCTCGCCTGAGGCCTTCACCTATTCGGCTTAGGGTCAAAGCACCAGATGCTGTACCTCGTGGCACTCTTCTGAAACTTGGCATCAAGATCAGCCCGGTCCCAAAGGTTTCCGCAGCTCTGACTATGATGGCGATATCTGCTACAATTTCCGATAGCGAGATGGACCGCATCGTTGCGCTGAAACCGATTCCAATAAGCATTTCTAAGCCAATGGATACAACCATGGAGTTACAGATGCCCCGTTGCATTCCCAAAGCAAAGCTCTCCCTTAGAGTTTGGCTCGACGGAAAACCCACAGAAGCAACGTGGGAAAAAGCTATTGGATTAATCCAATAGGGAGTATTACTTACGTTTGCTTCGACAAAACGCTTCGCTGCACCGTGGATTCCGCATTATAGGCCCACTAGTAGATTGATGGTGGCGAAGATCGTACTTGATGAATCGCCCAAATGCAGGTTCAAGTCCTTCTCGCCAGTGATTGGTCTGCCTCCACTCCTCTAATCCAACAACAACCTTGGTTGCCTCCCAAGCCATTATCGCGCCAACAACTGAGGTTATGAAGCTTATCATGGGGAACTTGGGTAATGTGTCGACAAAGAAAGGGTCACAACTAGCGCGCACCTGCTCTGCCACAAGTCTATCAACGAATTCTTTACTCCAAGAACAAACCATACAAGCAGTGTCTGGAGGTGTGAGGACCTCCACAGAAACGAAGTCTAGACCCATTGCTCCATTGATGACTGGGCGGGGTGGCTGAAGACTGAGGTTCTTGGCATTAAGCAGATACCTGGCGTAGTGGTTATCGACACCCACCAGAACAAGGTCAACATCCCACACCTTCTCTTTCGCTTCCTGAATGGGTACAGGATAGGGTTCTACAATAGTATCTGTTGCTAGTTCCCCGAGTCGTTCTGCAACCGCATCTACCTTAAACTTCACATCATGGTCCCCAGGCCGGAAGAAAACGCACCGGTTTAGGTTTGAAGCAGCTACTTTATCTGGGTCGACGAGTAATATTTTCCCGATGCCTAGCAGACCGAGATTCTTGCAGACCTCATTCCCCACGGCGCCAGCCCCGACCATGAGCACAGTTGCATTTTGTATTCTCACCAGGTTATCGGTGCCTAGCCAGCGGCGTGTTCTGTCATGACGGTCACGTTCGAAGAATCCTAGGTCTACGCGTGTCGGAGGTTCCTCAGGCACGGTCTATACACCCCCTTCCAAGGAGCCCTCGAGCTCGTCAGATGGTACAGTGCCAACGGGGACCTTGGGGAGATATGTGCACCATTCTACGCGTTCTAGCTGTAATGCATCACTTTCGTTTGAGCGGCGCAGCATGTAGACCTTGAAGAAACGGCTGAGAGGATCTATGAGGAAGAAAACATTACCTTCCGCACAAAAAGGGGTTTTAAAAAATGTGTTAAGGTCGGTGGAGGAGAACTGAGGATTGCCGCCGAATGGATGAGAATGCCATAGACCAATGACTCGAGGCGTATGTGGATTTGACCCGTACCTATCATGTAAGGCTAACCTGTATTCCAGGATTCCCTCCGGGGTGAACCTGGCATAGGTCATGCTCGATTCCACTTGTCCTGTTGCCCAATCTGTCACCCTGACATATTTTGTGCCTTGCCATTGACGACGAAAACCGAGAATCACCCCAAGTGCCTCATGCGGGGGTTTGCGTTGCGCCTCTCGTAGACAATAGTCGAAGATGTCCTGACAAGTCCGTTCGTAAATATAGACTGGGTAGACCGTGTCCTCTGATAGCGCATCCTTTTCTTTTGTCTGTGTTTCTGGAGGTGGTTGAGATGGGGCTCGGTCTGGCAAATTCCTCTTCTCCATCAGTTCTCTTTGTTCCCTAATCTAGTGCTCCAAGGGTAACGTTGCATTATGTTATCTATTAGCCGGTTCACTTTCTCCTCTTCTGATGTTTCAGAATAAGCCAAGAATATTACTTGACCGCCACGGCTTCGCTTCATCTTCTGATATATCGTCTTGGTGGTGTTCACTACATCGCAGATTATTAGGAGGTCGGTTTCTGGGAGGTCGAGGTCGCGTTCGCCGACAGGAGAGAGGATGATTGCCGCTGGGGGTTGGGCTGCTTTGAACTCCGCTAGTACTGCTTGTTTATCTCTGGTTCGTCCAGTAAGGGTAAAGGACTGTACTCCAGCCCTGCTGAGGAGACGGTTGACCTCAGAAACAACATGGAGATATGAGCTGATGATAACGGTTTTACCACTCATATTTACGAGCTGGCAGACCTTGAGGGCCTTTGGTGTGACCTTTGGCCATTCACTCTGAATTCGCTCGACATCAATCTGAGGTGCGAGAGCTGGGTGGTGAAGAAACCTACGGAAGCTGCTAACCGCCATGCCGTAGAGATACTTACGAATCATTAGCAGACCCGAATAGCGTTGAGCCAGCTCTTCAGAGATTGGCAGCTCGTCAAGGACAAGGTGGAGAAGACGGACTGACTCGGGTAAAGCGTCAGATTCGATGTCTCTTTCCTCTCTCACTATCTGATATATTTCATCCCTAGTTGACTTGATTAAGGCGTCCAATACAAGGGAAATCGCCTTGATGAGGTTGTCCTGAACCGCTACGACATTGATTACTGTTGGCTCAATGTAGTCCTCCACATCGGAGCCGCTCAGCTCATCCATGGAGATTACTTCCGCCCTAGGGATGAACTGACTAAGCGTTTTCAGCTCCTCTCGTATCTGAAGTTGAGCATTATCAAGGACCACATGATCATCACGGAGCGTACCCGACATCCCTATTATCCAGCGATCCTTGAAGAACTCAAGTAGATAGCTCCAAGGTTGTACTAGAACGTTCTGCCGCCCCACACGACGAAGAATAGTGTCAACCTCGTTTATTACAAGGGCATCAAATTGCTGGGGCGTGAATTCTCCTCTTTTCAGTATGTTAGTGAGTACCCTCGCAGTACACAATACCACCCTCGATTTTTCCAGCATCCACCGCCGTTGCCGACCCTGCACTCGTTGGGTCATTGCCCCCAGCCCTGAAACCCCTCCATACTCCTTCTCTAAATATTGAGCTGTTTCTTGCAGCGAGGAAGTGGAATTCACTGTCAAGATGAAGCGCGTTTCAGGAAACAGCTCCGAGACGAGTTTGTAGGTAAGAACACGTTTCCCTAACCCGCAATCCAATTCAATGAGTATGTTCTTGTCTCGATTTTCCTTGATGCGCCGAAGAATGTATTCTTGGTATCCCCGTAAGTCTAGTTTGCTAGTTCCTGGTGAAGCAGGTTTTGAGGGAGACCTTCGGGGTTGTGGCATCATCATATACCTAGTTCGATTTTACTAGAAAAGGGAACCGATTTCGGCTATGGAGTTTAAGATGTGGTGGGCAAAGGGTTCTAGGTCTTCTCTTCCAGCAAAGCCCGTTAAAACTCCTATCGTTGTGAAGCCCAGATCCTTTGCTGCTTTCAATTCACCAGGAGTATCGCCTGCTACCCAAACATCGCCTTGATGGTCTAGACCCTGGAGTGCCAAATGTATAAGGCGGCGGCGATGTGGTACAAAGGGGAGTAGAGGAATTTTGTCAACTCCTTCAGCGCGAGCAAGGTCACCCCGGGTAAAAACGGATTCAAAGAGCCGGTCAAGACCCAACCGACGAACCTCCTTCTGAGTTGTGTCTATGTGTCGCCGGGAGGTGATTAGGCGCATTGTTTTTGTCATAGTGCGTAGTTTCTCAAGAGCTTCAAGGGTACCAGGAAAAAGCTCTGAATGCCTCCAATCGCTATAGAAGTAATCAGATATCATCTTGTTATACTTACTGAACTCGACAGATGAAAGGCTAATATTCAGGCTGGTCAATAGCTGCTTTGTACGCAACATAGCTAAGGATAAGGAGCGAAGCCGTTCCAAGCTAATTTCATGACCAAAATGATGGAGTGCTGTTTGGTGAGCGTGAACTAGACGTTCTCTGATGTCAATCAATGTTCCGTCTAGATCCGAAAGGAAAACACGCATCATCTATCAATCTCTTCTATGACTCTTGATGTACTGCATGACAGCAAGTCATCGCTGTTAAAGTTTTCTTGCCAAACTAGGCTTTCTCAGCAATTCCTAGATAGATATAAATTATTTAAAATCCCAAGGTCAAGAGGGAAGTAAAGAACAGGATGGAATATGATTTGCTGTCAATGGATCTAGTTCCAGCTAAAATTGAAATCTGCCAGTATCTTAAGGGTCGAGAACGTGCAACCTTGACTGAAATTCGTGGAGGCATTAAGACCCGACATCCCCTGATATTTGTGCTCGCGCTTTCTGAGCTAGAGCGAGAGGGTGCAGTTCTGAACACAGAAGGAGGGTCCTTCTGGACGATAAACTCTCCCTTCGCAGATAAGTATCTTCAACAATAACAGTTGAATGTGATACTATGTTTTAGTCGATTACCTGTTCTAGGTCAGCTGCAGAATCTAGAATGTGGTCCGCGAAAGGTTCTATATCCTTCCTTTTTGCAAAGCCTGAAAGGACTCCGATAGTTTTGAATCCTAGAGTTTTTCCTGCCTCTAGCTCCCTAGGAGTGTCACCGAGAATCCACACTTTTTTATATTTCTTTAGATCGCTCAAGGCCAGTTTGATTAAGCGCTGGCGGTGAGCCAAAAAAGGATAGAGGGGAATTTCCTCAACGCCTTCAGCTATAGCTAGATCGCCACGTGTGAAAAACTTGTCAAAGATATGCTCTATTCCAAAGTATCGGACTTCGAGGCGTGTTTCCCTGATTCGACGCCGGCTTGTGATGAGCCGCATTGCCTTGAGCTTCGGACGAACCGCTTCAAGTGCATCTACAACTCCAGGAATCATACGAGATTGTCTCCAATTCGAAAAGAATTCGTCATCGATCCGCTGTGCGTAGTGCTGAAGGTCTTGGGGAGAGAGTTCTATCCCAAGAACTTTTGTCAAATCCTCCACGTTAAGGCTGACGTTATAGTGGGCCATTAGCTGGTCAAAGTTAACATCAATACCTAGACTGCGAAGGGTCGTGACTAGAGCTTTGGTGAATCGTTTACGGACATCAAGGAGAGTTCCATCAAAGTCCGAAACAAGCACCGACAATTCAAGAATCCTCCCAGCTAGATTGGGGGCTTTGGAATGAAGCCCTTCTCCATGAGCAGCTGAGTCTGGTCGATGGAGGCTTTTATGATGCGGCGGGCATTCTCCAGCAACTCCTTCTCATCCCGCTCAACACGAGCTACTCCAGTCTCGATAGCTTTCATTGCGACTGCTACCGCCTCCCGTGGAAAGAGTTCCCATTCGTCCATTTTCGGAATGATGTAGTCTTTTCGTAGCCCTTTCTCCTCAGCGAAATCTGCTAGTGATTGGGCCGCTGCGATACACATCTGGTCGGAAATAGTTCTTGCCTGCACGTCCAGTGCTCCCCGGAAAATAGCGGGGAATCCAAGACTGTTGTTTACCTGATTGGGGAAGTCGCTGCGTCCTGTACCAACAATACGAGCACCAGCCTCCTTAGCCTCCCATGGCCAGATTTCAGGTAAGGGATTTGCTAGTGTGAACACGATGGAGTCAGAGGCCATAGAAGAGACCCACTCCTTTCTGATGATGCCAGGCTCAGGCTTGGACGCACTAATACAGACATCAGCGCCGCGCATCGCCTCACCGAATTCACCAGACTGCCCCTCCTTGTTAGTCATCATCGCCAAGTTATACTTATCATGCTCCTTTAACTTGACAGCGTCCATGTCATAACGGTCCTTATAGAGAAGCCCCAAGCGGTCACACATAATGATGTTCCCAGGGGGAACACCAGCAGCAATCAGAATATGGGCTGTAGCAACATTAGCCGCACCCACCCCTAACATAGCAATCTGAACCTGATCTAACGCCTTCCCAACAAACTTCAAGGCACCCATCAAACCTGCTAGTGTGATTGCTGCAGTGCCCTGCGCATCGTCGTGCCAGCATGGTATATCCAATTCCGCACGTAACCTGCGGAGAATGCCGAAGCATTTTGGTTTGGCAATATCCTCAAGGTTAATTCCGCCGAAGCTAGGACGTAAGAATTTGACCGTCTTGATGATTTCCTCAGGATCTTGGGTGTCAAGAACAACAGGAACCGCGTCTACGCCGCCAAAATACTTGAAAATCAAAGCCTTTCCCTCCATGACTGGGAGTGCTGCCTCTGGACCGATGTTTCCAAGACCTAGTACTCGACTGCCATCAGAGACGACGGCGATTAAGTTACCACGGTTGGTGTGTTTCCAGACCTTATCGTGATCAGTTCGTATGTCGAGGCAGGGCTTGGCTACGCCTGGTGTGTACCAAATCGAAAAATCTTGGTATCCGCGGATGGCGCATTTGGGAACTGTCTGGATTTTTCCGCGGTAGAAGGGGTGTAGGATCATGGCGTCCTTTCCTGGCTGTTTAGCCTTTTCGAGTAGTTCTTCCTTTGTTGGTGGGCGTGTAGCTTTTGTTTTTGGGCGTGTAGATTTAGCCAATACATTGACCTCAAGAGTGGTGCTATTCCCTCTTTCGGGGATTTTCGGGTTACTAGAAACCAGTTAAGGGTCTTTCTGTCCTTCAAGCTTTCATTGAATGCAATTCTTTAGAAGAAGGAGAATCTTTCTTGGGCTTTTGATGTGGTGTCGCATTTTGTTCGTTTTTCTGTGATTTTATTCCACATTGCCCGTGTGATGAGTTGGAAGATTTCGGTGATTCCTATATCATCTTTAGCGCTGGAGGCATTGTAGCTTACAAGGTTGTGTTTGTTGACGAGTTCTTTTGCGAGTTCGTCGTCGAAACATGCGATGTCGCATTTCGTCCCGACCAATATAACTGGGATGTCGTTTGTGTGTTTGCGTACGAGTTCAAGCCACTCCTCTAGGTTGAAGAATGTTCTAGGTCTGGCAGAGTCGAAGGCGAGAATGCAGCCATGAGATCCTTCACAGAATCTTGGAACGAGGAACCGGAAACGCTCCTCGCCAGCGAAATCCCAAATAGAGAGTGTGATTCTTTCACCATCTAGTGCCACATCTTTAATTGCAAACCCAGTTCCAATGGTCATTTGACTTGGTATGTAGGATCCACATACGAACCGGTTGATCATTGTTGTTTTACCGACACCACCATCCCCTAGTAGCATCAGCTTGAAAATCGCTTTTCGTTCTTTTGCTGATTCAGTCTTGGATTCCGAACCTCCATTCAAACCGGTCACCAAGGAGTGTACAGATAACTCCATCTGTTCTAACGATTGCGGCATCGTAAAAAGTTAACTAATACGCTTTGTGTGTTGGTGAGCAAACGTTGGTGTGCTACTTTCGGGTTGCGCGGTTTGCGATCAGCGCTGCCAAGGCTCCTGCACCTACACCGTTGTCGATGTTCACGACAGCCAATCCTAGGGAGCAGGATTGGAGCATGGAAATCAGGGCACCTAGCCCCTCAGCACCGAGTCCGTAGCCTGTGCTGACTGGAAGTCCGATTACAGGGATATCCACCAACCCTGTTACTAGAGAGGGGAGTGCTCCTTCCATTCCTGCTGCTACGATTAATACTTCGATTCCTTTGCCTATCATTTCAGTGAGTTCAGGGAATAGACGGTGAACCCCTGCGATTCCTACATCATGTGCTGTGTAGACTTTGCAACCCATCTGCTCTGCCATGACCCGAGCTTGTTCAGCTACACGACGGTCTGAGGTGCCTGCAGCCACGATGCCCACTTTTCCTCCAGTTTGGGGAGGTTTGTAACCTTTGTGGCTCACTACTGCGATGGAGCCGTCGCCGAAAACTTCTAGGGTAGCGTCCTTGCTAAGTTTTGACCGGAGCGCGTTCTCCTGCTCAGGCGATAAGTGGCTGATTAAGAGACACGACTTCTCCTTTAAGGCGTGGGTAATGATCTGGATTATGTCCTCCTTGGTTTTGTGTCTAGCCCATACAACCTCTGGAATACCCTTTCGGGTTTCTCTGTGGGCGTCGAGTTTTGCCAAGCGCCCGATTTCGATGATGTTAAAGAGGCGAAGCTTCTCCTCAGCCTCGTCCACAGTAAATTTGCCTTGGGCGAGCTGCTCCAGTACATCCCGTAACTCAGTCATGGCATAAATCACTGCTCTCCCTAGAAGAAGCATCACATTAAATATTCAATGGTGCCTAGGTGAAGCTGTCGATTTGGGTGAGAACTGTGGATTCGCGAGTCTTGGTCATTGACGCTCAGATGGCGGGTATCGCGGGAGACATGTTCGTTGCATCGATGATTGATTTAGGGGCTGAAGCTGATGCAGTTGTTGCGGCGATGGAGGCATCAACCCGTTATGTGCCAGATGTGAAGAGTGTCCGTGTAACCCCAAAACCTGTTGAGCGTAGTCACATTGGTGGGTTGTACCTTGATATGCAGATAGAAGAGTCCTACAAGACACGTTCTGGTAGCGTTCTCCTTGAAGCGGTACAAGCTATGACTAAGGATTTGAAGCTCTCTTCGGAGGCTTCCGCTTATGCTCACAGAGCAATTGACATTCTTGTTCAGGCTGAGGCATCAGTTCATCGCCACACTCCTGAAAGTGTACATCTACACGCAGCAGGGTCCGTAGATACTGTAGCAGATATTATCGGTGCTGCGACGGCTCTAGACTCACTCAAACTAGC
Source organism: Candidatus Hermodarchaeota archaeon (assembly GCA_016840065.1). Lineage (GTDB taxonomy): Archaea > Asgardarchaeota > Hermodarchaeia > Hermodarchaeales > Hermodarchaeaceae > YT-063. The sequence continues at coordinate 35,412 of JAEOTB010000115.1, forward strand.
TGTTTCTAAAACCACTTCTTATTATTCGCTTCCAATTGCTGTTGGTGGAGGAACATTTCCCAGTAGCCATGGGCGTCTTGCAGCTCCAGGTCCTGCTGTGACGAGGATTTGTAAGGAAGCTAGGCTATTGTTAAGGGGAGGTCCCTTGGAACGAGAACTGGCTACACCAACAGGTGTTTCCCTTGTTGCTGCCTTGATTCCCGAGTCGACTCCAGTGTATCCTGCGCTCCGCCCTATCTCAATAGGGTATGGCGCTGGTACAGCCGAATTGAAGAATGTACCAAACTTGCTCAAAATGGTAGTTGGTGAACCACTTACACCGCGTCGGCTACTCCAAGATCGGGTTGTCGTGATAGAAACCAATGTTGACGATATCTCAGGAGAGACACTGGGTTTTGTGATTGAACAGCTAATGGCAGCTGGGGCCAAAGATGTTACAGTACTACCAACAGTGACGAAGAAGAGTCGCCCCGGCCACTTGATATCAGTAATTGTCTCCCCTGAGGATGAGGTGCGGCTTGCCCAGCTACTCATCAAAGAGACTGGGAGCCTTGGCGTCCGTATTACCTCCTGTGATCGACATCTCCTCGCCCGTGAATTACTACATGTTCAGATTTCACTTGGAGAAAGGGAAGAGAGTATCCGAGTCAAGGTTGCTACTGACAGGACAGGAGCAATCCTCCAAGTAAAAGCGGAGTATGATGATGTTAGGCGTGCCGCCCTTGCCACGGGTAAATCTTTGACGGTGATTTCAAGACTTGCAGAATCTGCTGCTAGACAAAAGATTGCTGAAAAGGAAGGTAAGACACAACGCAGAAGGAGAAGAAAGGCATGAGCAGTAACACCTTGAGTGAAAAACTCAGTGAGAAACGAGCAGCTGTTATCCAGCGCCTCAAAAAGCTGGGTAGTGTCTTGGTTGCCCTTTCGGGTGGCGTGGACAGCGCGGTGGTAGCAGCCCTTGCTTTTGAAGCTCTAGGTGACAAGGCGATCGCTGCAACCTTTGAATCACCCCTCACACCACCTGGTGAGCTAGAGGATGCTATTGCCTGTGTTCGTGTTATAGGCATCCGTCATCGGGTCGAGAAAAGCGACGAGGTCTCTATAGCATCCATTGCAGATAACCCCAGAGACCGTTGCTTCTATTGTAAACAGTATCGTTTCCAACAAGCGCTAGACTTGGCTAAAGAATTAGGTTTAGCAGCAGTGGTTGATGGTACCACTCTTAGTGATATGGGTGAGCACCGTCCAGGTCTTCGCGCCATGGAAACTCTTGGCATCATAAGTCCACTTCTCGAAGCCCAGATTACGAAAAAAGAAGCCAGGCAGTTGGCTCGTCAGTTGGGTCTTCCAGTTGCCGACAAACCATCCAACAGCTGCCTTGCCACACGAATTCCCTACGGAGAACCACTAACACACAAACGGCTCCAACGTATAGCAGCCGCAGAACAGGCAGTGCGTCAACTGGTCGGTGTTAAAGCACTTCGCGTCAGAGACCATGGAGAACTCGCTCGCATCGAAGTAGCTCCTGTAGACCGTTCTCGCTTTGTCGACACCAAGATAGCAGAGCTTTTAGTAAAGGAGCTGCAGGCTATCGGCTTCAAATATGTGACACTAGATCTCAAAGGATACCGCTTTGGAAGTTTTGACGAATAACCATCACTGCGAGTGCGGCTAGGTAATTATTGGTTCAATTCCTAGGATTTCACAGAAGTCGAAAAGCTCGCTAACGACATTGCCGTAGATCATATGTAAATGGTTCGAGCGGGTGTGCTGCAGGAAGAAATGGGGGTCTCCGTCTAGTTGTATGAATGCGTGGGGCCATCGGTCACGGGCTTCTTTGAATGTCTCCTTAGGTTGTTCGAAGGCTTTGCCTGTGGCAATGTGCAGAACATAATTTCCTGCGACCCGACTAAGCCGAGCGATTGTGACTGGACCCTCTTTGCAGCAGAATGTGGGACAGGCACCAGATTTCTCACCCATGTAGTCATACTGGGGGTTCCATTCTACGTCCTTGGGCGAGGATGCCATTGTTGATGCGATTGTGCCACAATTCACGATACGAAGAATACCGGTGTTCATGTCTAGATCATTAACATCGCCGAAGAGGACTGGTCCGTCTGAGAGTAGATGGAGGATACGCATGGTGAGAGCGGCGTTCATATCGGCTTCACACCCAAACATGAATCCATCATCTATTAGGAGGGAGATCGGCATGCATCCACTCACGTAGTTGCCGATGAATTCTGGTTGGCATTTGAAGCCCCCAAAGGCGTAGCCTTCTTTCTCCATCATCTCCTTTAACGCGATGTATAGGCGGATGCTCCTTTCCAGTACTTCATCGGAGACATTTACTGCACCATAGGTTTTCTTCACCCAAGCCATCTTGGACTTGACCTTTTGAGCAGATACCTTCTGAGCCTCTAAATACGGGCGGAGCATATCTACGTGTTCCATCTCGGTACCAAAAAGGTCCTTGACCTGACTGAAGTCCACATGGGCTGTGATCATGCCCATAGTTTTGCCGCCGATTACTACGGCTTTGCTGCGGCTCAGGTTATCTATTACCATGGCAGCCCTGCAGTAGCTCATGATTGCGCCAAGTACCTCGGGATCCTCAGGTTCACCGAAGACGAAACTGTGCTCAAGACCTAACTCGTCAAGGCTTCCGTGGGTTATGGCAGCACCTACTAAGCTGAAGGAGGCGGGGCTTCGATACCCATAAACGATGCTTGGGAGACCAGTGGCTTGCACGGAGGAAACCACCATTGGTGCATATATCCACGTTGCGACGTTGTAGATTATGCATTGGAGGCGCTGGTGTAGCATGTCCTCGGAAACACGTACGGCATCTTCCATGGTGAGGACGAGGTCCTGATGCGCAGTAACTTCGAGGTCCTGCTTCTGGAGGGCACTCAGTAGCTCTTTGTGTGCCTTTTCGGCGATGTCGATTCTTTCTCTTGCAAGGGAGAGGGTGATGAGTCCGACTTTTGGTTTTGGCAATAAGATTCCTCAGGTTTTGATTCTAAATGGGGTTTTCTGATTGCATATTTATTTTTGCCGATTCCTTTTTGAGGATAGTTACTGATTGAATAGAGCTTGAGGTGTTAGGCAGTTGGACGTTGAAAACGGTGAATTTGCAGATATGCCACGTGGTGATCGGATTAGAACAGCAATGTCTGTATTAAGGACGTTGGAATCTAAGCGGCGAAGCCGTCTTTCTGTAATGCGAACAGGAATCGGAATAATCACCATTGCTATCTCAGTTTTGATGGTGCTGATCACAACTTCCCAGCTCTATGTTCTTCAGGATGTTCTCTATCTTGTGACAGCCCTTGTGATTATAGATGCGGCTCTGGTAGTAATTGGTAGCTACCTTGTTATTAAGGCCTTGAGGGAAATTCGTAGAATCGAACGCAGAGAACAAGCTATTGATTTTGACCTAGATGATTTGGCTACACTTTTTGGTAGGCTCTTTGACGATGACTAATCTAGTTTCTAGCGCGCTATGGACTTAAACGGCTAGAGATTAGAGGAAGCTCAATGAGCCGCAAATACTAGAGGGTGCAAACTTCTTAAGAAGAACAAGTTTGATGAAAGACCCGTCAGGTGCAATTTGTTGGATTTGAGTAGCCTAGAGGTGGAATCCCAGGAAGATGGCGACCAGACACGGACAACGATGGCGCGGATTCGGACAGCAATGGCTGTCTTGCGAACATTGCAGTCGTTGAGACGCAGCCATCTTTCAGAGATGCGAACTGGCATAGGTATAATCACAATCGCCCTTTCCATACTGACCATACTTATTACAACTTCAAACCTTTACAGTATTCCAGATGTTTTCCTACTATTATCAGCTCTTATTACCATTGATGCAATCCTAGTTGTTTTCGGAAGCCATCTCGTTATCAAGGCTCTAAAAGAGATTCGTCGAATCGAGCGGAGAGAGAAAGCAATAGATTTCGGCCTTGACGATATTAGCACCGTGTTTCGTATGCTCTTCAAAAAACACTAGAAACTGAATCATACTAGTTTCTCTGCATTGAAGGCTAGAAAGGGAACATAGAGTTCGTCGGAGGACAATGATCCATGGTGTCCAACGAGCTTCCGTCTGGGAAGGAGGCCCTCATGCCCTGGTCTATGATATTCTCGTTCAATTTCGGTATCAACCCCATCGCGGCATATTAGGAGAAGATCACCGAGTCTTCCAATTATGCGTCTAGTGATTTTTCCAGGAAGGAGCCGCGCCTTGGCTATCTCTTTTGTATCTAGGATGAGGGCGCGGTCTTCTACATGTGCCTTAAGCCATTCCTTGAGTTTTTTCCGCTTCCCTGAACTAGCACAGTAAAAATGGGTGACACGCCCCGAATGTCCAGGGGGACCTATTAGAGTTCCCTTGACTTCTTCTAGATCTTCCTTTGAGAAAAGTATCTTCCTCTCCTCGTGGAGTGGAGTTTGACCATGATCGGAACATATGATGATGGTGGTTTCTTTGGCCTCGGATGGTGTGAGGCGTTCGATGAAGGCGCGTAATTGGCGTAGAAACAAGTTACAGCTTTCGCGATATTCTTGAGAGTAGGGACCAAACTTGTGGGCTATGTAATCAATGATTCCGAAGTATAATGTAGCGAATATGGGTTGAGTTGGATAATGGTCAATTAGACGGCGGGTCATACCAAATGCATCGATGTAATCAGTGTAAGGTAGGATGTTCGGTTTATCTGTGAAGAAATGTCCAAGTCCAGTTCCAGCGATGTGGTTTGGAAGTCCGTCTGCGTGTACCACTGGGGCTTCATGTTGCTGACTCAGAAGGTCAACGACTGGTTTACTCCAGAGAAGTAAGCGTACATCGATGCCAGCAGTCACTATCGCATCTCTAAAACGAACTCCCTGTCCTGCCATACGCAAAGTGTCTATCACGTTCCCGTATTCTGGGAAGAATATTCGATGCCCCAGGATGCCGTGCTCTGTGGGAGGAACTCCCATATGGATACTTGTTACAGCACTTGATGTGATTGAAGGAAACGTACTAGATAATGTGATGCCATCTATATCGTCGAAAAGTTGACCTAGCTTACTACTCTGTATGTTACTTACACCTAGGCTGTCTACTAGGCAAACAATAACGCGTCGAGCGTCCATGGCATTGTTTTTCTTAAGATGAGTGCGTACTTCAGGAACTGAGAACAGGTCATCCCTTGGAACCTTTCTTCCCATACAGCGAAGCGCTGTGGGGAATACCTTGTAGATGTTCCTTTTGTAATCAGGGAGGTACAAATCATCAGTATCCATCAGTAAGTTTCTCGAAACAGTCACTCGTTTTCCCTACTAGTTGTTCGATTTATATGCGCTTTTAGTTAATTCAGACGACTTATGTATATTCGCTTTCTTTTAAACAAAATCTCACGAAAATAAGGGTGGAGACTTCAGCGAAAGACTCTTTTGGAGACCTCTTGAACATTCTAGGAGTAGAATCCATTTTAATTAAGGGATTACGTGATGGTGGTCCTTGGACTTGCCGTGTTTGAGTTTGACCCTAAACTGGGACCCAAAGAGGTGTACAGGACTAGTGAAGTTGAGGAGATAACCATTGAAGAAGCTGTGGCCATCTTTGCAACACACAGCGTTTTTTCTGGAGGGTTTCGTGGCGTTCACATCGGAAAACGAACTTGGGCGTCTTATATCAAGAAACCTTGGGTTATTGCCCTCCTCCTCTCCCCCGACGAACCAATCGGCCCATTAGAAACTGCCGTTCACACTATCATGAAACAGGTCGAACTGGGGGAAAGTCCTACAGAGAGACAATGGGAGAATATTCTTCACAAAATCATTCGAGAGATACAGAAATCCCCAGCATCAGACCTGCTCACCTCCAAATACACAGCTGATTTTCTGAAGAGACTCTTAAAGGAAGGAATAACAGCCTTTGAACCTCAGTTTAACTTTGAGATTGGCGTCATTTATCCAGAAGCAGATCGAATAACTGGATTGAACTCGTATGACACGAGGCTCTTCTTGGAAAAGTTAGCGCTTGCAGGCATCTTTGTAAGCGAGCCTGCGGGTGGTGCTCTTATATGTCCCAACTGTCAGGGCTTCAAAATAGCTGTACGCTTCACATGCCCACAGTGCCAAGCCACAGCCCTTGAAAAGATTCGAATCGAAATGCCCATGGCTTCACAACCAGATAATCCTGGCACTGGCAAAAATAATCCGCATTTTTCTTGTCCTAATTGTATGAATCTCACTCAGAAACCCACTATCACCCTCGAGTGCACCGATTGTGAGAAGCAGTTTCACACTTCTGATGCTGAGTACCGCCAACTCTTCCGTATCATCTTAGAAAAAAGTTCAGCAAAAGCACTAATTCAACGAATCAAAAAGAAGTACCTAGGTTAAAACGCTACTCAGTCCCTAGATGAAGCCACCTTCTCATATTTCTCCCAAATTCTCTCAGATAATCTCTGGAATATATCAGTTACGTGAATGCTTTCTTTTGAGCTACTTTCAATGAAATTCATCTTGTCTTGCTTCGCTCGCTTTTCGCCCTCTTTTGTGGTAACTGCGCGTTGATCCTCTAAATCCAATTTGGTAGCGACAAGCTCGATGGGAATTCCCTTGCAATGCTGGTAAACCTGCTGAATCCAGTAACCAACTCGTTCGAAACTCTGTCTATTAGTGATATCGTAGGCCACCACTGCTCCAGCGGCACCTTCAAAGTAGAGACCCCTGATGAAATCGAATTTCTCCTGTCCAGCAGTATCGTATATCACTATTTTAATGGAGGAATCTTTCACTTCAATTACCTTGCTGAAGAAATCGACGCCCAGAGTAAACATGTAGGATTCGTCAAATTGATCTATTGTGAAGCGTCTTGCGAGAGCGGTTTTTCCTACCTCGGCATCCCCGACTACGATTATCTTGTATACAATATCAGCGATATCCGCCATACTAGACTTCACATTCCTAGAGTGTTACTATCCTAGATTTCTTGTCTGATTCACCTTTAAATTTGCTGATTCGTGGGAAAGTTGGGTCAGCTTGCTATTCTATTATTTCAAGGTAGGCGAAAATATATGAGGCGACGAGTAACTGGGTATGACTAACTGGGTTTCAATTGGGACGACAATAATGCCTGACACCAATAACCAATTCAACTTACCTGTCGACGAGTTGCCAAGGAAATGGTACAATATAGCTTCTGATTTACCTGAGCCACTTCCTCCTCCTAAGGATCCATCAGAGGGACCTTCCCGGGTCGAGATGCTACCGAAGTTCATTCTGAAGACTTGTCTCGGACAAGAAATGTCTTCAGACAGCTGGATAGACATCCCAAAGGGCATCCGGGAGCTTTTCATTCAAGCTGGGCGACCTCGCCCCTTAATGCGAGCCTCCAGACTGGAAAAAGCGCTAAAATTACCGAAGACAATTCGACTCTATTATAAACGAGAGGATCTCAGCCCCACAGGTTCACACAAAGTCAATACCGCATTGGCACAGACCTACTATGCTGTGAAAGAAGGGTACTCTGAGGTAGTCACGGAGACAGGAGCTGGACAATGGGGGTCAGCTCTTTCATATGCAGCTGCATTGAATGACTTGAAGTGCCGTGTTTTCTGGACGCGAGCCGCGTATCGGTGGAAGCCAGGTCGTCGTACACTCATGAATCTATATGGCTCCGATGTGTTTGCTTCACCAAGTAAAGAGACCAAGTTTGGCCGTAAACTCCTAAAACAGAATCCACAACATGTTGGCAGCCTCGGCATAGCCATCAGTGAAGGTATTGAGGACGCGTTAAACCGAGATGGCAGCATCTATTGTCTCGGAAGTGTCCTCAACCATGTACTTACACACCAGACCATTATCGGATTAGAAGCGATTGAGCAGTTCAAACTAGCAGACGATGAACCTACCCTCCTAACTGGTTGTTTTGGTGGAGGAAGCAATCTAGGCGGTTTTGTAATACCCTTTGCAGGTGAAGTACTCAGGAAGAAACGAGAGTGCACATTCCTTGCATCGCAAAGTGAAGCCGCTCCCAACCTGGTAAAAGGGAAGTACATGTACGATCATGGTGACCATGCAGGACTAACCCCCCTCCTCAAAATGTACTCTTTGGGTCACGATGCGGAACTCCCAGAAATCTGGGCTGAGGGCATTCGGTATTCCAGCGCTGCTCCTCTGATGAGCGCTCTTCGACACCATGGGCTTTTAGATGCGGTCGCATACCCAGTTGATGAGGTTCATGTGTTCACTCAGACCCGACGCTTCATTAGGACAGAAGGGTTCATCCCTGCTCCTGAGAGCTCTTACGGCGTGTGTGCTGCTATAGACAAAGCTCTGGAATTCAAGCAAAAGGGCGAAGAAGCAGTCATCGGCTTTAACGTGAGCGGACACGGATTCCTAGACATGCAAGGTTTTGCAAAACCATTAGGACTCGAATTTTAAACATTGGAAACGAATCAGCTTGGCTTTCGTAGTGTGAACCAGTGCCAGGTTGGATGACCTAGTCCTTGCTCAGAGCTGATGATATCAAAGCCGTGGGTTTCAGCTAATTCATCAACTTCTTCTTTAGAAAGGAAGTAGCGATCAAGAAGGCTAACATTTCTTCGTTCAATGTCACGACGAGTCTGAAAACGGAAGAAGCCACCAGGCCGCAAAACACGGTGTGCCTCACGGAAGTAGCCAGATATCGTGTTCAGGTTCATGTGCTGGAAGGCTATTACCGAGTACACAAAATCAACCGTAGCGGTTGGTAGAGGTATAGTACTCCCATTGTTTTGAATCACTTCCACATTTGAGTAGCTACGAAGTCGATACCGAGCGTATTGCACCATATCGGCACTGAAATCAATGCCTATAACCTGACGAAACCGAGACGCCATTGGAGCTAGAATTCGGCCTGGACCACAGCCAATTTCAAGGACATGCCATGAAGGCTTCTGGTGGGATGCGAGAGCAGGTAGAATCCAAGACTCTACCCACTGATGACCAGTTTGGGCCCAAGCCTTCTCGTCTGTTGATGAACGGCTGTAAGTGATTCTCCGCAACCAGCTTCTATCACCTTGCCATACCTCGGGGTTTTCAGAGCCGCCCCTCATCCAAAGGAAGATGTTTCGCAGTAATCGAAGCGGAGGACATCGCTGAATCAAAGTTTTGATGTTCACCAACAGCTATTCGCTCCTCGTAGTCAACCTAGAACCCGATAAGTGGTGCAAAATAGATAACCACTATTGCTATTATGTTATTTGTAGCATGAGCAGCCCAGGGCACATAAAGACTCCATTTCCTCAGCTGGAACATATAGCCCCAATTCAAAGACATAAAGAAGAGAGGGAGAAACCTCCAAGGGTCAAGGTGAATCAGGGCAAAGAGCCCAGCACCGAGGACCAAACCTCCCCTTGCGCCGTAGTGATTCTCTGCTCCCTGCTGAATAACCCCCCGAGCGAATACTTCCTCGCAAAAACCCACAAGTACAATCATCATAATGATCCATAAAATAAACTCAATGGGGGATGTGGGTGTAAGTGTTTCACTCATGATATCGAAGTAAATTTGTGGTGGGGGTAGAAGCCATCTCCATAGAATGGTAATAGGAATTGTTGCCACTAATGTGAAGAGTCCAATAGCCACGCCTACAAAGATGTCAGTGACAATGCTCTGGAGACCCTTGTGGGGACGAAGACCAATTTCGTCTATGATTCTTGCTATCCATTGAGTGTTTTGGGGCTGGGGGATATCTCCTGTTTCGGTGGGTTTCTTTGATGTCCACCAAATCACAGGGAGTAGCGCAGCCATTAGTAAGGAGAGCTCGGTTAACGCCAACCCAAAAAGTACATGAAATTGTAGAGTCAGAATCCCAACTGTAATCAAGAAAACGAGTCCAATGGCAACCACGGCTCCAGATATTCCGATCGGCCAAGTCGCTCTGGGCATAGCATTCACCGGTTCTAGCAGAGCATCAGGAACTCTTAGTATGATAAAACGTTTCGCTTCAGGTTCCTGAATGGATACCTTGGCATTTGTTCCCTCTATGATAATAACAGCCTTGACACTGACTACCCGACCACACCCGATCGATAGCTTCTCGAATCCTCGTGATAGCAACAGGATTATTAGTCGTGAAGCCGACCTCGAAGTTGCGACGAGCTTTGCTTCGCATTCCCAGACCAGCTCCTGTGAGGTTTGCAGAGCCAGCATACGCAAACCTATCGTCGACAACAACTAGCTTCATATGTTGCCGACCACAAAAGGCGAAATGAATATCGTCTCTGCTACTAAGCTCTTTGAAGACAAAGGATTTCTGGGCACCATCATGAGCGAGGAAATAGAACTCGACACCTTGCTTTCCTTTTTCTTTCACGATGTCTGAAAACCTCATTTTCATGCCACGGTATTCAAGATAAGGGTTCTTCAGGTTAGCCGTCGCTACTAAGACAAGGCGTTGGGCTTTTAGCAGCCCATCCCGCATAACCTTCTGATAGATGTCCCAGTCAAAATGTAACTTGAAGGTTTCACCAATCATTTCAGAATCGCCATAACCGAATCTTGAATTCATTATCCTATGGTTTCTAGGCGAAATTTCGTGCTTAAGAATGATGGCAATCGGAATTACCTGACTAGGCAACTGAGCGCTCAGTGAATGGTATCCGATAATAGGGTTGGTAATTTCGTAGGCGACGAAATGCGTGTAGCTTTTCTGGACGCCCGACCTTTGCCTTGTCTATTGCCCCCTCAAGGAAGGTAATTGCCTCGTCATAGGCCTTGCGATCAACTGGATAGGGGACACCGTCTTTACCGCCAAACGCATAGGTCATGCGAACAGGATCCGCCCAAGAAGGTGCTTCGCCATATACAATTTCGCTGAGAAGTGCTAGTCCGCGTATAGTACTTGCACCCATTCCTTGGATGGCAAGAAGTTCTTCGAAGTTTGCAGGTTGTGCATCAAATACTTGGTTAACTGCGCGCCAATTCATCCTTTCAGGGAAGACCTCATGGTAGGGTATTATAGAAGGTTCAGCCAATGTGGTTTGTGGCCCCTCAACCCACAACATCAAAGTTGTTTTCTGATAGGAAAACTGGGTCTTGTAGGCATCGAATTGCCTTTGCAGTGCCTCTGGCTTCGTTTCGCAAGCAATTGCTGTGCTGGCTATACGACAGTCTCTGCTTTCCCTTGCTGTCATATCTAATACTAGTTGTTGTCTTTTCCTAGAGAAGAGACCAGAGTGGGGCTCATCGACGAAAGACTTGAGATCCTTAGAAATCCAGTGGTAGCGTCGAGATGTACGGGTTTCCTCATTCATCCCCTGTTGGACAACTGTCCAGTTTCCCTCCTCTGTGTCCAAGAAGAAAGAATGATGATACAGCTGGTAGCCATCCTGTAATGCGGCAGAGTCTACCTTTGCCACCATTCGACTTGCACGGATCAGCTTATGAGCGGTATCCTCGCCTAGGCGGAGTTCATCTGCGATGGCTAGTAACTCATGAGGAGTTCGACGGCTCCTTGCTCCCTTTCCTCCCGCAACGGCTATTCCATGTTTATCTGGTGTCAACACCGTGCGAAGTACACCACAGAGCACCGTGGTGGTTCCGGATGAATCCCAATCATATCCTAGTACATTGCTTAGGGCTTGGAACCATAAGGGATCTCCCAACCGAGTTAGACACTCTGCAATGCCATGTTCATCAACCATCACTTGGAAGAGAGCGTCTGCCATCGGCATCATTCTCTTCACTAGCCAATGCGGTGCTCGCCCAGGGTGCAGCCGCATCTCAGCTATTCCTGCCCGTTTCATTGTCATCTAGTTCCACTCGCGCCCACAAATAGCTCTCAGGGTGTTGAAAAAGGGAGAGACGCCATGGGAAAAGTGAACGAGATTTGGTTACACTAGCGAGACAGCGATTGCTGTGAGCATTATCCCTAGAACGCAGGCAATGATGCCAGCTAGTGTACGCCACCCTACTTTTTCTTGTAAGCCCCGCCAACCAATTATTGCAGCAAAGAGTGGTGTTAACGATGATAGAATAGTTGCTGGAGTAGTACCTGCTAGCAGAAGGCCTACTGTGAAGGCGATGTATCCTGCAGCGAGTGCGATTATTCCACCAGCGCCTAGAATCCACCAAGCCCGTCTTGATATACGAAAACCATCCCGTCCCTTTTTAGTACCTAAGGCTAGTGGTGTCAACACAACAAGGGCGATGACAAGTCGAAGTATTGCTACTAGAATTAAGTGAGCAGTTTCAAGTACCTCAGACAACATGATAATACTGATGCTCCAAGAGATTGCAGTAGCTAATGCCGCCGCTGCACCTAACCATAATGCGCGCTGAGCTACTTTTGAATCGACAGATATCGAGGAGTCTAGCTGGCTTCCCAACAGAATTACTCCAATAACAGCACTGAAGGCTGCCAGGATCATTAGAGCGTGTACAACTTCATGGAGGAAGACAAACTGGAGAACCACCACGAATATTGGGTAGATTGCTGTAAGTGGGGTGGCTCGACTGATTCCAATACGCTGTAAGGAGATGAAGTATAGTACGTCGCCAATGACAAAGGCGAACAGGCTACTCCCTAATATTAACCACATATCCGATAGGGTGAGAAGGTACGTAAGAGGATAGACGTTTAGGAATAGCCCGATGACGGCTAGTGTAGCGAGGGCTGGTGTTGATCTTAAGACATTCGCTGTAATCGGCGATACATTTGCAGCACCCTTCTTGTAGAGGGCTGCACTCACTGCCCAACAGAATGCGGCAATAACAGCAGCTGTCAAGCCTAGAAGCATCATAATAGCTCATCCCCTTATATCGGTCACTCCTTTATTCTTTGGTTTGTGGATGTGTTATTGGTGTTTGGATTTCAACAAGGGGAATAGGCGGCTGAGTTCGGGTGATAGGAGCCGGGGTATCTTGCTTTGTACTGGATCCTTTCCTTGCTTTAACAGCACAGCTTCAAAGCCGCCAAGCTCGACAGGAGTAATGACTGGTTTGGATAATACACCGACTTCACGTTGATATTCATAATAGATAGTCGCTTGATGGAGGAGTTCATCAACAACAGCTGTAAACTCTTCAAGGTCGCTTGGAGGTTGGGTGAATTCGATGAACAGATGGTGTCGCGTGTATTTTTCGGTGATTTCGGGTAACAATGCAAAATCTACAAAGCTAGTACTAAACTTCTCACAAGCACTATCTAGAGCCCGGAGAAATAGTTCCTCACTCATTCGTTCTCCAACGATATTCACAAGTGCTGTTTTTCGGCTTATTTCACCAAAGATTGGCGGGTCCAGTTCGCTAAAGGTTACAAGATCCCCAAGATCATATCTATAGAAGCCACCATTGTTGGTAAGAAGAATGCGGTAGGGTTTTCCCTGCTTCACTTCGCTGAGCGGAATCGGTTGAGCAGCCTCTTCTTCGTCTGGTATGAATTCGAAGAAGGTTCGGTTAATCCTTGGAAAAAGCCCTTTCTCTGGGTAAATCTGGACACCAAGCGACCCTTCATTGGCCCCATAAGTTTGCCAAATGTCAATGTCGTCCCCAAGTAAATCGTATATGATTCTCTTATGGTGTGTGACTGACATTCCTCCTGAAATGAATACACGAAAGTCAGGCCAGAGTTCCTTGAGGTCGATTATTCCGTCTTGTGAGACTTGGCGGAGGCGGTTCTTTGTTTTATTATCCAGTTCTGGGTCAGCAAGAAATCGGTCTAGATATTGATTTCTAAGCTTACTAAGTAATGATACAACATTGGCGGTTACACCAATTGTTGTTCTGACATCAGCTTCAGCCGCGTATCTTGCGGTTAGATAGGCTTTCTTTTCGTAATCACGGATTGCGCTTACTTCCCTAGGTGGTACACCTCTTGGGTTCCCCCCCAAGAGTTGTAAATTGGTTGGTAGTGGGATATCTGTTATCGCCCCTGAGAAATAGGCAATATCATATGGACCAATCCTTCTACCAGTATTGGGCGGGGAGATTAGAGATAGAGCCGTTCCATCCATTACATCGTAGTTTCCAGTGTGGACCATGTAGAAGATGCTTCTCTGTAAGAAATCCTGGGTTAGCTCCTGAACCCTGTGTTCGCCCAATGGGAATTGTTTGGGGATTCCTGAGGTGCCAGCTGTTTCTAGAAAAATCAGGATTTTATCAGGAAATAGAACGTTCTGTTCTCCCTGACCGCATCTTTCGATATAGGGCTTCATACTATCAAAGCTGCCGATGGGCACCCTTTCTTGGAAGTCCTTGATAGATTTTATCTCTGCGAAACCGTGCTGCTTTCCAAAAACTGTATTCTTGCAGCGTTTCAGTATCCTTCGAAGGCAATTCTCCTGAGCAGCAGCTGGGTCCTCTAGTTGTTTCAGCAGTGGCAGGCACAATCTCTTGTAAGCTAGCCCAACAAGAGGCTCTCGGGACATAAGAAGATTACACCCTTAACTCAACAAAAATGCTGCCTATTCTACACCACTAATTACGGGCGCTGATCGAACCCCGAATTTTTAAAGTTCAGAATCAATAATTGCCTTGTTGGTGAATAGTAAAATGGTAACTTACTCAGGAAGAATCAGTCTGAAAACAAAGGGTGAACCTGAAATCGTTGATATAACGGGTGAGGTTGAAGGGCATGTGAAATCTAGTGGGATTAAGTCAGGGCTGATCACCGTCTTTGTCACTGGATCTACTGGAGCTATTACAACCCTTGAATACGAACCGGGATTGCTCAAAGACCTTCCAGCAGCCTTTGAACGCTTCGCTCCGAAGGAGGCGGTTTATGAGCATCATCTTCGTTGGCAAGACGGCAACGGACACAGTCATGTTCGGGCAGCAATCATCGGTCCTAGCATCACAGTACCAATCATTGATAGTCGTATGCCCCTTGGCACATGGCAGCAAATCGTATTCCTTGAGCTGGATAATCGTCCACGTCAGCGTACGCTAATAGTGCAAGCCATGGGAGAGTGACAAGAGCTATCACAACCAGAAAGGTATTGCCGCAATCCAGCCTCTTAAAAGAAATGATATACAAATTCTGTATTCGAGGTTAATCTATTGAGAAGGCGGCTTAATCCAATACTAGCATTGTCGTTTATCCTTCTTTTTTCTCTCCTTGTCGGAGTACAACCCGCCAGCTTCACCAGCTCTGGTGTTTCTAGTACCTCTTGGAGCTATGCTTACGGCGGAACCGACTACGATAACGGCTATTCAATCACAACAGTAAGCAGCGGGGGATTCATAACAGCAGGGAATACGCAATCTTATAGTCGAGGCTACTCTGACCTCTGGGTCGTTCGCATCACAGAAGCAGGGCAGGTAATGTGGCACCAGAGTTATGGTGGCCGAGAATGGGATGAGGAGACTTGGAGTCCGTGGACGCAAGGAGCCATAGGCTTGTTCTCAATCATTCAATGTCAAGCGGGAGGTTTTGCCATCACAGGTCAGACTCCATACGAGCCAGGACACTGGGAGTATGGAGGACCTCGCAATGACGTATGGCTCGTCCGACTAGATGAAACTGGGACCATGTTATGGAACCAAACGTATGGAGGAGAAGGCGAGGATTGGGGAACCGACGTCATTGAATGCAGTGATGGCGGATTCTTGGTTGCTGGCATGACGCGGAGTTGGGAGTTCATTGAAGGAGAGCTCTTATTGATTCGTTACGATCAGAACGGACAAGAGATGTGGCACCGATATTACGGTGGACCCCACA
>JAEOTB010000023.1 GCA_016840065.1 Candidatus Hermodarchaeota archaeon
ATAGTATTCCCAGAAGGCCCTCCCACTCCAGAGCCTACAAGAGAGCCCATAGTATTCCCAGAAGGCCCTCCCACTCCAGAGCCTACAAGAGAGCCCATAGTATTCCCAGAAGGCCCTCCCACTCCAGCCCCCGAACCAACAAGAGAGCCAGAACCGGTAACACATCCAGCTCCCGAAGTCTTTCTAGCACCCATTCAGGAAGAACCGATACCTACCCCCGAACCTGAACACTCACCTGTTCCTGAAATTCCAAGTTCTCCTGAACCAACCTCAGAACCGATACCTGAACCGTTTCCAAGAACATTCTCTGAACCCACGCCTGAGGCTCCACCAACAACTGAACCCGAGTACCCACCTGCACCAGACCTCCCACCGATGCCCGAAGTACCTACAGCTGAACCCGAACACTCACCCTCCCCAGACCTCCCACCGATACCTGATGTTCCACCAATCCCAGAGGGTCCGTCATCACCTCCCCCTGAATCAGTGCAGCCAGTTACTAGTGAAGGTTCAGAAGATCAAGAAGATAAACCCAAGCGGCGAACCTTCTTCTTCTAGGTCACCTACAAAAATTTCAGCACTAGGACCATTCACTTATTTACGAGAGCAGCTGAGCCATCCGATCAGCGGCATACTCGATAAGAAGCAGCATACCGCCTAAATGTTGTTTCTTGAATATCACTACGATTAAGATATCCTCGCTAATGGCTTGTAGAATCATACTCCCTAATCTTGTGTCAACGATGACCCTTGAAGGTTGATGCAAGAAAACCTTGTCTGATAATTCCAAAGTCACGCTGAGTAATGCTCCCAGACTTGCTGATAGATAAGCCTCGTCCACGTCATCCTTAACGAGTTTTGAACATATCGGGAGTCCAGCCCTTGTAAGAACTAGGGCTGCCAACATCCCTTCAATTTCCCCGCTAAGCTCTTCTAGCACTGCTTCAATTCCTGCTAGGTCTTCTTCTGCTACCGTTCGCATTGCTTAGCCCTGCACACAATTGATTGCTATACTACTGGAGGTCCTATAGTAGTGCTTCGATCTCCTGTAGTAAATCAGCTTTCGACCAAACGCCTACATGATCCTTGACTTTATCCCCGTTTTTGAACAGAACGAGAGTTGGAATTGCAGTTACTCCAAAACGTTGACAAGCGGTTGGACATTGATCAGCATCCATCTTGATTATTGACACGCGTTGAGCGTCTATTTCCTTTTCTAGATTTTCTAGAATCACTGCCTGTGTTTTACAGGGTCCACACCAAGTCGTAAAGACATCCAGTATGACTATTTCATGTGTTTTGATGAATTCATCCAGTTGTCCGTCTTCAATTTGCTTTACCATTTTTCTTGCCTCAATAAAGAAGATGCCTACCACTCCTCATTTCGTTCCGATAGTTGATAAGCCTTGTCCTATTTTTTAGGCATGCTGGAGCGCGGCGATATCACGACCTTTGCCAAAGCGTAACAAGAGTCGAATTAGTACCCGAAGAGGCTCTTCCAGTCCATCGCCCCTTAGTGCGGATGTGGGAAAGACTGGCGCATCAAGGGTCAATAATCGTTGTATTTGTTGAGGTGAAAGAGCCCCCTCTTGATCCTGCTTATTTGCAGCAACAACAAAGGGAGGCACGTTTAGGCCAAAGATATCCTTTAGATATCGCTCACCTTCGATGACAGATTGAGCATCAGTACTATCAACGACTAGAACGACGCCATGGCTTCCTACAGATAAGGCCTTTCTGACCAAATTAAAATGTCGCATACCAGGACAGCCAAAAATATGAACTTGTAGACCACTCGTTTTTAGAACCCCGAAATCAAGACCTACGGTTGTACCATTGACATCCACTGAGAAAGGATGTTTGGTGACCCGGTGTATCATAGTAGTTTTTCCAGTTCCTTGAGATCCAACGACCAGGATTTTCAAGTGTAACAAGAGAGCGTCCTCCGTCGCAGGGTGTAATAGACTAACTTCCTCTTTTAAGACTGAGTATTACTGGGCTAATCTACCAGTATTTTTCGATAAAATTGTGGAACTAGACGAGGAACCACTCGACCCTAGGAGGTTGAGCTATTCTGTCACATATTCAATGACAGTGAACTCGATTATTGCAAAGCGGTCCTTACTCCGGGAAATAATCTTCAAATCACCGCGTAAATCATTGAGGTGAAGAAAACGTTTCAGGTAAACCCGGAGCTGGGTCTTCGAGGGTGTATGCGGAATATCACTACGGATATAGACATCTTTTTCCGCTTTAGAAATCTTTACATCGCTAGGTAGCTTTTCAGATAGGAAAGAGACAAGGGCATCACCGAGTTCTGCACCTTGACCGAGTAAATCACCGACTTCAATTGCAATGAAGGTCTTACTGGAAGCAGATGAATCAGACATTATATTGTGACACCTCAATGAGGATTCTTGATAGGACTGATAAACCCCTTAAAAAGACTCCTCTTCATACTCTTCTTCTTGTCGTGGGCGAGCAAACCTTGGAGCAAGCATCGAAAAGCCTAGAACCCATCCAGCGTACAAAATAGGAACTAGGAGCATATAGAATATATTGAAGGATGTCAGAACGTAGCCTACTGCGAAACCAAGTAGTAAACCTGTGAGCGCACGAAGGGGATTTCGGCTTTCACGAAGATAAATGGTCTGAGTGGACCAATCAATGGTCGCTGGCATACTCATTAGAAATGCCAGAGAGAACGTGATCGGGGAAATCGGAATAGCTGAAAGGCTAGCTAGAAAAATGAATACAGAATTCAGAGGAGTAACAGGGAGGTTGACTATCCAGAATCGAGAAGTAACAACAAGAATTACTCCAAGGAGAAGTGCAGAACATCGTGCGCAAACATGAAGGGTATGCCCACGTAACGTGAAATGCCAGCAACGACGCAAATAAGGACCCTCGTGATGACTAATGAAAAGGTGAATCGCATCTAAGAGTTGCCGTTTTCGTGAGCGCTTCGGTGCTTCAGAAGTCATTAGAATACCTCAGAACATATAGAAATACCAATTCGGGGTATGCCAATTAGGCTAAAATCTTTTCGTGTACATTAATTAAAAAAGAAAGAGAAGAGGGCATCGCTGCCCTCACAATTCATCTCTTGATTGCAAGCTAAGCGTCCTTGACCCATTTTTCAGCCATAGCCCGAGTGAACTTGTATTCCTTCGGAACAATGACCTTACCGGCTGCAACAGCACGGCTAATCTTGCGATAAAGGGAAGCTGGGTCAGCTCCAGAAAGCTGCTTACGAGTGGTGATGCCACAGGCAAGTACAAGTGCCTCAGCATCCTCCTCACCCACAGACGGAACAGCAAGCAAGCGGGCCATGTAGATCCACTTTTGAGCTGTGTCCTTGGGTACATCGCAGGTTGTTGATACTTTAGTAGCTGATGATTTGCCTAGCTGCTCAACATATTTGATGCCTGCGCGTCGTAGCTTGCCGCCATAAACTCGTCCAATTCCCTCGACTTCTTCCACTGGCTTTGTGCCAGTAACCCTTGGCTTCGGTTTTGGCTTTGGCTTTGCACGAGTAGTAGTTCTGCGAGTGGTCGTTCGCCGTGTAGGCTCTCTTCTCGCAGGCCTCTCCTCGTCCTCTAGTGTTCGGTACCAACAGAGCAATAGAAGGAAGATTATCACTAGGATTAGGAATAGAATGAAGAGTAGCAAGAAGAAGGGATTGTAAAGAAGTATCGCTAGTATACCAGTGATTATAATGGCAATCAGTAGGATGATGAGTAACCAGAATACTGTTTTTGTTTTCTCCAATGTTATAACCTCGGAGTTATTGAATAGACTGTTCCTACTGGTTAAAAGTTTTTACTAATTCTATATTTACAATTATTTGTTCAGAGAAAAACAGATTTGGAACCCTAAAAGTTCTCGTGTAAATTCAAAGGGGGCACTTTAGAAGTATACAGTATGTTTGGTGAAACTAGTGAGATATGTTGTTATCTTCTTTGAGAAAGATGAAATAACTATTATCTATAATTGATGTTGCCTAAGCGTCGATGAGGGCCCGGAGGAGTTCTACCTGGAAATAGCCACGGCGTCGTAAATCGTCTAAATCAGTTTGGAGTTTTAGAGCAACATAAGAGGTGGTTCCTCGAGCCCTTACCATTTTTCGGTAAAGCTGCCCGAATTCTTCGACTGACTTGGTGTCTGCAAGTTCTTTTGCTGCTTCCTCTGAAAGCCGAATGAAAACATCAGCCCTTACACTTCTTTCCCTAGAAAGGCTGAGAGGTTCTATACTTTCTTTACGAAGAAGGATTGGCATTCCACCTACAATGAGTTGGATGCTGGTAGGTTTCACGATTTTAGTCTTCTCCGCAATCTCTGCTAGAATATCATCTAGTCTGCTGATGAAGGATTCAATCATTTCCTCCTTGGGATGATCAGGTGCTACTTTTATTGACGGTGTTTCCTCCGTTTCTATAACATCCTCGTCAAGCTCATCCTCGTCAAGCTCATCCTCGTCAAGCTCATCCTCGTCAAGCTCATCCTCGTCAAGCTCATCCTCGTCAAGCTCATCCTCGTCAAGCTCATCCTCGTCAAGCTCTTGTTCAGTCTTCTTCTTTCTCTTGAACCATTTTGCCATGGATATTATCCCCTTTACCTGTGGAGTGTCTCAGCCAAAGAATAGGTATACAGAACACAACGACACAGTCTCCTCGTAAGGATAATTTGTACTCGTTGACTGAAACTCTAAATTTAATGACACAAATTAGAATTTAAGGATACCGAAGAATACCAGGCTCGCATCACAAAATCTACAGTTCTCTCATTCGTAAGCACCATCGTGAATTATTTATGTACTAGACTCTAATTGGAGTAAGGTGATTATCATGGTTAAGATAAGCGAGATTGTCCATTTCTTTGAACAGAAGATTTCGTCGATTCTAACAATAGATGACTATTTACCTACAAAGAAGAAGGACCGTTTTGTAAAGGAGGGTGGATTCTTTCTTCGGGTTGCAGATGGTGAGGGAAATACACAAACCATCAAACTTAGTGATACAGAAATGACAAGCCTCATCGCAGACATAGTCCTTGTTCTTGAACATCATCGTCAGGCAAAGTTGGATCTCTTTGCAGAAATCGCAAGCCGTCGTCGTGAACCTTGATTAATGAACAGTTATGTCCTGAAGTAATTGAAACAGAATCGCAGATTGATCCTCACTGAGCTTAGCATCAGAGCGACGCTTGTCATTTTGCATGCTCAGCCATATCGCGGAGTACCATCTCGGGTTTTGAAGCCTTTACTACACCACTAGCTAGGAGAACACCATGAGTCCCCAGTTTCAGTGCGGCAGCAACATCAGCACCCTTTGAGATTCCAGCTCCACATAAAGGAACGACTTGGGGATTGATTTTCTGGATAGTTTCAACGGTTGCAGTAACCACTTCTGGTTGGGTCTGACTTACAGGAATCCCCGTTCCAATCAGTTCAGGGGGTTCAACTGCAATGAAATCTGGTCCAAGGGCAGCGGCTGCACCACTAACAGCCATGTTGTTACTACAGATTACGGTCTTTAGTCCTACCTCTTTTGCCCGGAGTAATGAGGCTTCTAAGTCAACAAGACGGAGTTGATGTTCGCTGTGGTTAAGCAGTGTGCCAATGGCACCAGCTTCAACAACTGCTTCCACAAGAACAGCGCCAGTACCTCGGCCAGGCTTAACATGATCTACGTGTTGAGCAAAAACTGGGATATCTACAGATTTTGCGACGCGGTGCAAGTCCGACATTTGCGGTGCAAGAGCAATGCAGACCCCAGTGTCTTCCGCAACTTTCTCTGCTATTTTTGCTAGATGAACCGCTTTTTCACCTAGACTCTGCGAATACGTTTTCAGGTTAACAAGAATCAATGGAGTAGATAGTTTCAACATTAGTCCCTCGTTTATTTTTTATGAACTCTGTTAGAGACCTTCATGATTTAGTCATCATGCGATTACATTTAATTTCTGTGGCATCCTATTCTTTTTAAACTTTAACGCATATGTTCATAGAATCTTCCCTAAAGTGTGATTGATATGCCGAAAGAAGAACCAATATCACAAGACACCTCTGCAACCACAACTGACGATAAGATGCTAGCGGAACTACGACTAATCCGAGAAGCTGTGCAGCCAGCACCTGTTAAGAAAGATGCGGGGATGATAACCGAGTTCAAGGATTTCCTTGAACGCTCCCAAGTAATTGGCTTTGCTGTCGCGTTCATCATCGGCGAACGACTTGGTGCTTTCATCACCTCTATCATCAATGTGTTCATAATGCCCATTCTTAACATTGTCCTCTTACCAGGATTAGAATGGGAGACCTTCGAGATTGGCGCTTTCATTATCCCAGGCACTACCTCGACTATTGGACCATTCCCAGTTGGAGCGCTTGTTAGTGAAGCGATATACATTGGAATTACAATCTTCGTCATATTCCTCTTAGTAAGGCTACTCGGAGGAGTAGGTGGAAGACGAACACCAACAAACTAGTATTACCAAATTACTACCATCTCTAACCTTACCTTTCCGAACCAAAGGGTTCTCTTGACAACGGGCGGAAACCAAACACACTAGGTGTTTAAACCGCCCTTCTCCCTTCTTTTTTTCCTGAGAAGAAGAATGCTAACTATTTCTCCATTGTGAATTCCCAAGCACACCAATACTCATCGGGGTGGGGATCAGGTGGACAGGCGATGCATCGAGTTAAAATGCGTGTATCGATGGCTCTGGCGAATTCTGTGTATTCGACGAGTCCGACTTGTTTGCAGGGAAAATCAGCTAATCCTTTCCGCTTTCGTGCTACCTGAATGCGGCATTCCTCCATCCGAAAAATGAACCTGCTTTCGTCGACATCCTCAATGCTCTGCTTGTTAAGCTGGGCATACACGCGGTACTGTAATGCCTTCTTTAATCCCTCCAGGCCTGAATCCTTGGGTATGTCAAACTCTCGCATAATACGTCTTGCTTCGATTGGAGAAAACCTTCGCCAGGCCTCGATGTCCATCTCTATAGCAACATCAATGCCGTACTTCTCCTCCAAAGCTAGAAAATAGCAACTATCCATAGCCTGCCAGGCCTTCGCATAGGTATCAATTATTTTGATTAATTCCTCACGAGATAGTTTCTCAAGATTGGTTGCCATAATACCCGCCTCTTTGAACTCCTCCACCCGTAAGACGCTTTAAGCTTACTTCGTGTTCGAATCTCGGATTTAGCTAACCTGAAACGGGGTTGCGAAGAACTCCGATACCCTCGATTTCTGCTTCAACAATATCGCCAGGTTTCAGAAAGATTGGCTGGGGTTTCCTAACGAACCCAACTCCTGAAGGTGTACCTGTAGCAATGACATCACCAATTTCGAGGGTTAATACTGATGAGATATCAGAGATAATCTGAGGTATAGTAAAAATCATATTAGCAGTTGTGCTATCTTGGAGGGTTTCGTTGTTTAGGCGCAGTTGAAGTCTTAGGTTCTGGGGGTCAGGAATCTGGTCAGGAAGTACTAGACAGGGCCCCATGGGTGCAAAGGTGTCAAAGCCTTTACCCCGAAACCACTGCCGGTCACGGTACTGATAGTTTCGTGCAGACACGTCATTGAAAACTGTGTAGCCACCGACATGCTTCAAAGCTTGTTCTTCGGGAATGTGCCGTCCCTCTTTCCCAATGATGATTGCTAGTTCTACCTCGTAGTCTACCTGCGAATCCTTAGGCAGGACTATTGCGTCTCCAGGACCTATGACTGCTGTTGGTGGCTTTGAGAAAAGGATTGGTGCTACAGGACGTGGTCGCCCAGTTTCCTCTGCATGATCTGCATAGTTCAACCCGAGGCATATGATTTTTGGTGGTCTTTGGATAGGCGCAAGAAGTCGAACCTCACCGAGGGATACACTTTGTGCCTTTTCTTGGAGGACCGACTTTGCAAGAACGCTAGGCGATGATTCGTGAAGGAGGGTTACTAAATCTGGGATGGCTGGAAATGGATGAATGTGATTATCCTCTAGAACCCCCACATACCTTCTCGAATCGTGTTTGTACGATACTAACTTCAATCTATCAAATCCTCTGAATCTCAATCAAAGGCGAGGAGCTAGTTGTCCCAACCAAAAATAGTTCAATCTTTTGACAAAATCTTAAGAATCGCACGAAGTGACTCAAGGATAAGAACCTCGAACTCACGGAACTCTTCTTCATCGACTACTCCATCGTCTAGTAACTGGTTAATACGACCAATAAGTCCTTGAAGCTCCTGTTTTGATGATGGCAAATACAATCACCGTATCTCACTCCGTTTCTACCCTTTTATTTTCTTGCCTTCGAATACCCAGGTTATTGGAGAGTAATTATCGGAGGCGGGAAAGACCTATAACACCTGTTCAATGATGTTTTGTATACAAATGGTTCTTGGTGTTCTAATGAAAGACGAGAAAAATCTTGAGAAGTCTTCTCTTCGTGGTCCACCTGTTAAACCTAATCCTGAGGATCCTGCTACTTGGCACCAGCTAGGTTTGGATCATCTTCAGCGCAGAGAATATGTTGAAGCGGAGAAGGCGTTTAACCAAGCTGTACAACTTCAGCCCGAGTACATTGATGCTTTAATGGGTCTAGCTAAAGTCTATGAGGAACTTGGTGATGCAGTTAGAGCTCTTCATTTTAAAAGAAAGGCGCAAAGGGCTACCTTTGATAATGATAAGAAATAATTACAGTTAGTCGATTGAACCACATCCTTTTTGAACATCCTTTACAAGAGAATATCTAGGTCATTTTGGTGAATAATCCAGAACCCCCTACTGACAAGGAAACCGGCCATAGGCTCGCTCTTGGTTACATATACGCAGAAGAGTATCCTAAAGCACGGAAGATTCTCAGGGAAGTAATCCGACTCAACCCTACTGATGCCATAGCCTGGAGCCTTCTAGGTACCACACATAGTCTTCTGGAACAGCACGTCGAGGCGAAAGAAGCTTATCTGAATGTTGTCCACCTAAAACCCGAGGATGCCGCTGCTTGGCTTTGTCTTGGTCTTTCCCATTTGCTCATTGGCGAATATCCTGAAGCCAAGGAAGCCCTCACAAAAGCCGCTGCCCTCAATCCAGAAGACGCGGTCACTTGGGCTCAACTAGGCGAAGTCTACGAGAAGCTTGGTGAAAAACCGAAAGGAAAAGAGTGTGCAAGGAAAGCACACAACCTCAGCCAACAAGGATAACGTTCTGTGTTTCCTCTTATTCGGCACCAAGTTGTATCTAAAATAATCCGTTTGCCTGCATGGGCAACCTTTTACCTGAACCATTGGCAAATGATATTTGGTGTTCTTTGTGACAGCCCTCTGTTATCGGAGATTTACTGTTATCATTCTTTTTTCTTGTCTCCTCGCTGTAAACGCTGTATCAGGTTCTTTCAGGGATGTCTCTGCCACCGTTATTTGGGCTGAAGATTTCGAAGATGGGAACCATGATGGTTGGACGGTTCATCTAGGGACCTTTTCAGCCGTCGATAACACACTACGTGCAAGTGGTTTCGTCCTAAACGCGATATCACACCCGTCGTCACTCGAGACTGGAACATGGAGCATTGACCTATACTTTAGCCCTATCCCCCACTATTCGTCTATCTATATGTTCGTCGAAGATATTGGACAGGGTATTGGTAATAATGGCTATTGGCTGTACATCACCACCTTTCGCGTAACCCTCCACCTAGAAACAGAATTTGTAACAGATCCCATAGCTAACTTCTCTTTCCCTGAACCCCTTAATGGCTGGCAACACTTCGACATCACACGTGACTCAACTGGGCTGATTCGCACTTACATCAATGAAACCCTTTGTATGGAAGCCACTCACACAGAACACAACACCGCCAACTATTTTCTGATTCAATTGAGAGACGGCGACGCTATAGACAATGTCGTGGTGTCTGATACAATTGACATAACACCCCCTCCCATCAGCACCGAGTTTCACTCACCACTGATTCCAATTCACTTCCTTCTAGGAGTAGCCATCATACCAGCGGCACTTCTCTTAGCAATTCTTGTTTTTGGGATTCGTCGGAGGCCTCCTGCACCCCATACCTGAAGTGGATTCCACTTGCAGAAATCCATTTGATTAGTTCATCAACACGTCTGGTCAAGCATCGTATTATTTTGTATACCGCCTAAGATTCTTCAAAAACCAGGGCGGTACACGAGCATCATCGACCTTATCAGAAGAGGGCATATACGGTTTAATATCAATGATTGGGGTGCTGTCGAATGCATCAATCTGATCAATGTAAATGCGATGCTTACCTTCATCTAAATGAGTTACCGCAACAATCGAATGACCGATAGGTGTAGGTCTAGCTGGTGACCTACTTGCAAAAACACCAGATAGTTCAGCAGCTGTTTGGGGTGGATAATCACTGAGGTTTGCTCGATCTCCAGGGTTATCTCGCCCGGTAATCCACCAGAGAATTATTAGGTGGGAGAATTTATCCAATTGTAGTGTTGCCTCCCAAAATCGCTCTAAGATTTCGATGTAAATCGAGATACCCTCTTCCTTTCTGACATGCCCAATGATGCTACAACAAAGTTCGTTAAATGTTATCACCACTGATTGTCGAGGTACAATTCTTTGAATAGAGTTCCTCGCTATATCTGGGTCATCAATAAGGGGATACTTATAAAGGGATATCACTTTATTTCTCAAAGAGGCAGGACGATGATGGCAAAAACTACAAAGCTAGAGGGTACAGATAAAACTTCTAAAGTGAAGCGTCCGAGAAAAGCTACTAAGGTAAAGGGATCGGGTAAGGCTTCAAAAGTAAAAGCGCAAAAGATAGAGAAGGATATCAAACGTACTAATAGAAGCTATCGATTAAAGGAAAGAGAAGTCATCACCATCAAAACAGCGAAATCAGAAATCAGAATCTTCAGGAAAGCCAAGGGCGAGCCCTTCGCAGGGCTTCTTTACGTCGAAGTATTCATCAAGGAACCAAATGCGGTTTGGGGACACAACCAGAGGGTCCTACCTGAGCAAGGTATCACAATCTTCATCAAAGAGAAGTAGCCACTGGTAATAACGATAGTTCTGTCACTCCCTCACAGCCTGTTTGTGCAGTTCACTATTGGCGTTTTACTATACAAAACCCATGTAAAAGCGATTCCTTACCTATAGGAGCATGATCAGGCACTGGTAGTTATGGTTTCTCAAGAAAATCTCTAATCCATTACCGCTATCGTAACCCTTTTAAAAACGGATTCATAGAAATACTATATGTGGTGGGTGATAGACTATGTTTGGCAGAAGGAAAAAGCAAACACCAAGCGCAATAAAAATCGTACGCACCATAGAGTCCCAAGGACCTATGACTAGCAAAGACCTAGTTAGCACAACGAAACTAGCACCACGAACGGTTCGTTATGCACTAAAACGGCTAGTATCACAAGGTGTTGTAGCTCGAGTTCCTAACCTTTCTGATCTGCGCCAAACTCTCTTTATGCTCCACATTCAGCGTGGAATGAATCGCTAAACTCCAGTTGGGGTGGGAACACCTACAACTAGGGCAATTGCTTTAACTATGATTGGAGTGAAATGTGACCATGCTTCTTTTTTATCGCCGTAAGCCTAAGCTGCCAACCTCGACTGTGTACATTCCCATTCTGAAGCTCTTCCAAACCACCAACACTGGGTACAAAAACCCAGATGGCTCTACGCCTACACGAATCATAACCGATGATAGTGTACCCATCCTTCTTAGTGGCCCGAAAAGCAGGTATGGTCTTGGAATAGGACTTCATTTTATCATCATGCCAGAACACGAAACAATCAATGTTGGACAGGTATGGAAATTTGCTCGCAACGAGATGAAAAACGCCTTAATGCGAGAGGGACTTGAGGAAAACGAAGCTGAAGTATTTGGATGGCGTCTTATCGATCCCTTAGACCCGCCAGTGGAGGTAACAGTAGAATACGACAGCGACCACAAGCCTGTAATCAGAGACTTCCAGCGCCTTATCACCTATCAGCTCCTACGAGGCCAAGACTTCAATGGTACACTACCCTCACTCAAAAAAATCTACCGAGAACTTGCGGAAACCTTCGCCACAGTACTTGCAGGTAAACCCGTCAAGTCACCTCCCGAAGCCGCAGAACTACTCAAGGGAGTCAATCTGCAGAACATCCCTATCATCCTTCGCCAAGAGGATATCGAGAAACACGGTGTCCTTGATGTCGAAGGGAAAACCCGAGAACTCACTCGGTTCCTCATAATGTTTACCGAGGACAAATACCTCAAACGTGTTAATCCACAGAAGCCCGAGTATATTCACAAGCTTTTCAACTAAACCTGTTAACCAAACTAAGAAAAAAGAAGGGAGAGGAGGGCTGATAGCCCTCAATGATGGATTGTAGTCTTACTTTCTAGTCTCGCCACTGTGAGGGTTTGAAGTGGTGCCAGCAAGCGGCATAGTGGTCCTTTCCAACCTTCTTCATCGGAGGCTCCTCACGACTACACTTCTCCGTAGCCTTCTCACAACGAGTATGATAACGGCAACCCGGAGGAGGATTAATCGGACTCGGAACCTCACCAATCGGCGCACGCCGAGTGTGTGTGAGAGTCGGGTCGGGAATGGGCACAGCAGAGATTAGAATTGCTGTGTACTGGTGATGAGGATTGTCAATCACAGCGCCCACTGGACCGTACTCCACTATCTTACCGAGGTACATGATGGCGATCCGATCGCCCACAAATCGTGCACTGGCAAGATCGTGTGTAATGTAGAGGTAGCTTAGGTCGTATTTCTTGATGAGTTCCTTCAAGAGTTGAAGTACTTCAGCTCGGATGGAGGCATCAAGCATTGATACAGGCTCATCAGCCACGATGAATTCGGGCTGCGATACTAGTGCTCGTGCTACAACTACACGTTGTCGTTGTCCGCCGCTGAGCATGTGAGGATATCTGTAGAGGAAGTCTTCAGGCGGGATAAGCCTGACATCCTCCATTGCCATCTTTACACGCTCTAGTAACTCTTCTTGGGTGGAGACTAGGTTGTTTACTTGTAGGCATTCTGCTATGCTTTGAAACACTGAGAGTCGTGGGTTCAATGATTCGTAGGGGTCTTGGAAGATAATCTGGAGCTTCGGACGGAGTGCTTTCATTTCTCGTTTACTGAGAGTAGCGAGGTCTACTCCTTGATAGGTGATGCTACCACCAGAGGGTGGCGTTAGGTTGAGGACGCAGCGCCCTGTAGTGGTCTTACCGCATCCGGATTCACCAGCTACCACGAAAACCTCGTTTTTGTAGATATCAAAGTCGATACCGTCAACAGCCTTAACCCAAATCTGCTCACGGCTTAGCATGGCAGCTACGAGACCACGTCGGACCGGGAAGTATTTCTTCAGGCCACGAACCTGAATTATTGGTTCACCTTTAGTTTTTGACATAGCATATCACTTCCAGACATCCTTGCCCCACATTTGTTCAGCGTGGTGGCAAGCAATAAA
Source organism: Candidatus Hermodarchaeota archaeon (assembly GCA_016840065.1). Classification (GTDB taxonomy): domain Archaea; phylum Asgardarchaeota; class Hermodarchaeia; order Hermodarchaeales; family Hermodarchaeaceae; genus YT-063. Next base: position 13,482 of record JAEOTB010000023.1, read on the forward strand.
GTGCTTCTTACGAATCTCCCGAAACACTGGCTCTTTCTGTAAGCATACCTCTGAGGCAATAGGACAGCGAGGATGAAACCTACAACCTTCAGGTGGAAAGACAAGCCCAGGCGGAGAACCTGGAACACTAACAAGGTGATCTGAACCAAGAAGGCTGGGTACAGATCGGATAAGCCCTTCAGTGTAGGGGTGCAGCCTCTCCTTGAAGATTGTAACGACATCTGCATATTCAATGATTTTCCCGGCATACATAATTGCGACACGATCGCATGCCTCTGCGATAGTGGCAAGATCGTGGGTAATCATGATTACTGAGAGGTTGTATTTCTTCTGCAGGCTCTGGATTAGTTTGAGTACTTGTGCTTCAACTGTAACATCGAGTGCGGTTGTTGGCTCGTCAGCGATGATGACCTTGGGCTCAGTCACAAGCGCCATGGCTATCATTGCGCGCTGTTTCATACCGCCAGAGAACTCGTGGGGATAGTTGTCAGCCCTAGTAGGGTCAACACCTACTGTTTCCAGCATGTCCTCCATCTTTCGGCGAGCATCGTCTTGAGATATATCTTCATGGAGCAGGATAGCTTCCATGATTTGGTCACCTATTCGGAGAACCGGGTTGAGGGCGTTCATTGCACCTTGGAAGCAGATGCTTATTTCCTTCCATCGGATTTTCCGCATCTCTTCAGGGGATCTCTGGACAAGGTCTATTCCATCTAGGATGACTTCGCCTTCTACTACTTTGCCGGGGTAGGGCATGAGCTGGAGGATAGCATAGGCTGTGGTTGATTTGCCACAGCCTGATTCACCAGCCAGTCCCATTGTTTCACCTCTTTCGAGGGTGAAAGAGATGCCGTCAACAGCTTTGACGGAACCCGCTTCGATGAAGAAGTGTGCCTTCAAGTCTTTGACTTCGAGCATTGGTTTTGCCATTGATATTTTCCTCCATTAGTACATTGTATCCTCTGTTTACTCACTTCGTACCCTTAGACGTGGGTTCAAGATTTCGTCTACCGCGTATCCAACTAGTGTGAATGAAAGCGCTAGTAACACTATGCAGATTCCGGGGAATAGGACATACCACCAAGCTCCCTCTGCGTACGCGCCAGCTTGGGATGCCTGCATTAGCATGCGTCCCCAGCTTACGTCGTGGGGATGTGTTAGTCCGAGGAAAGCTAGTCCGGCTTCTGACAGAATTGACCCTGCTACACCAAGGGTAATTTGTGCGAAGAGTAGGGGAGTAACGTTAGGAAGAACATGTCGGAAGATTATGTAGAGATCACTAGCACCGATAGCACGGGCGGCTTCTACGTAGGCTCGTTGACGTTCAGCAAGGACCTGAGAACGTACGAGCCGCGCCGTTCCCGTCCACCCTATCAATGCTATCACCAGCACGATGTTATACCAGCCAGGCGATAATATTGCAGCTAGTACAATCATCAGTGGTAACCCAGGTATAACCAGGAAGAAGTCAGTTACACGCATTAGAACCTCATCGACTAGACCTCCAAAGTATCCAGAGATTAGACCAACGATTAGACCGACAAAGGTTGCGATGGCAGCAGAGAGAAGACCGACTAGCAGTGCTATGCGGCTACCCCAGAGGAGTTGTGCCCAAAGATCTTCTCCGTATTGTCCAGCCCCGAGATTACCGAAGTAGTTTCCACGAACTTCGAGATCTAGATCATCGAAGTAGATATCTATAGTCGGTGTGTCTTCGGGAGTTGGATCGTATACGACTACACGCCAACGTGCCTCCAAGTTACCACCTACTGCAAAGGTGTCGACTAGTTGGAAGGCGTTTATGACATTATGCGGTGATGCAGTCCAAACTCTGGACGCTGTAATCTGTGAGCCTAGAAGAATAGTTATTATTTCGTCTGTGTTCTCGACCCATATCTCTTGGGCTATTCGAACATTAGCATCTCCGATAGGTCCGGTGAAGTCCACTTTGTATTGATAGTTTAGATAAGCAGCTTGTGGTCGATCGAGGACATCCCATGAAAAGCCAAAGCCTACATATGCTGTAGCGTTTGGATAGGCGATATTAATAGCCTCGTCGTTGAAGGAGAAGTGATAACATCCAGGGCCGCTCCCAGTGTCGAGGTCGCTTCCCTCAGAGGAACTGTATCCACTTGAGATGACTGCGACAGTTTCGGCATCAGTATAGCTAGCACCAATCCCTAGTTTCACGTCGTCGACATGGAGATTCATTTGTGGAGTATTAGGACCAGATGGGTTGTAGTATTCCATATAGATGGTTAGACTCATGTTCTCAGTTGTAGCGTCTGGGAACATGGTGTTCATGGTCGATTGTGGCATATTGTATTGAAAGCTTTCCCTGAAGGACCGGTTTGAGGGTAGAAGCCACTCCCGATGGGAGAATGTGTGAGAGGCTGTAGAAGTGTTAAGTATCCAGTACATGTTTATCTCTGCGTCTCCCATTTCGGCTTCAGTGCAATAGAATTCCATTTGGTAGGCGTATTGGAGATATACCCTAAAGGGATGAACGTCGAAGGAACCACCTAAATCAAGGTTATCATCGAATTCGAATGTGTAACTAATGTTTTCCCAACCGTGACTGCCAGAACCTGTAGTATCTATGTAACTGAAAAGGTATGAACCAGGACCACTACCGCCTTCTAGCGGATCAAAACCGACGGTTTCGTCAAACCCAGAACCCATCGGGGTTGTGTACCCACCTGAGTCATAACCCCATCCAGTATCATTGACTGGGATGGAAAAGTTGGAGTAAATCGCAAGGTATTCAATATATTCTAAGGATTCGCCATAGTTCCAATCGCTAGCATCGGAATCGAAATGAGAGTTTGTTATCGGAGCAACCTCGGTAAACCCTGCAGGGTTAATACCAAGAAGCCACATAGGTGCTGAGAGTGGCGGTGCAAGATTGACACGTACCGGTTGAGGCCATGGGATTAGGAAGGGGGCGAAAAACGCCATTAATAGGAAGAACAGAATAATGCCTAACCCGACTAAACCCATTTTGCTTTTCCGATACTGGCTCCAGAATCCACCAAAACGTGCTCTATATTCACTAAATCGTGACAATGTATTCACCAATCTTTACTAATCATAGCGGACGCGCGGGTCGAGGAAGCCATACATTATGTCTGCGATAAAGTTTGCAATTATCGTGGTGAGCGCCAGGATATAGAATATCGCCTGGAGCACCGGATAGTTTTGCTGCATCACGCATGCGAATATGTAGCTGCCCAGCCCGTACCAGTTGAAGACCGTCTCTGTTAGTGTCGCCCCACCTATGAGCCCCCCGAAAGTAAAGGCTATCATCGTGACCAAGGGGAGGATAGCATTCCTCATAGCATGCTTGTACAGAACTGTACGCTCATCCACACCCTTAGCCCTAGCGGTTACAATATAGTCTTCTGTGAGGACGTCGATCAGGTTGTTACGCATGACCAACATGTAACCACCATAGGAAACCAAAGCTAGAGTAATCGATGGGAGAACCAGATGGTGCGCGACATCCATTGCGTAGAGGAGTGGGTCTTCAGGCGCAGGTGCGCTGACAGTGCCACTGTAGGGGAAAATCCCCTGACCATTGGGAAGTCTGAGATAGAAGCCGAAAACAAGTATGAAAACCATACCGAGCCAGAATGTAGGTATGCTGTAGAATGCTAGAGCTGTTGTGACTGTGCCCATGTCGAATTTGCCTCCCCGCTTTGCCGCAGCAGCCACACCAGTTATGACACCGATGATTATCGTTAGGATAGCTGCGGTTCCCATCAGTAGGAGGGTGTTGGGTAGGCGGGCGGAGATGGATTCGATGACTGGGCGAAAGCCTTCGGTGAAGGAGTTTCCGAAGTTAAAGGTAAACATGTTGACTACGTAGACACCGAATTGTATGTGAAGGGGTTGGTCCAGTCCCCAGAGGGCTCGCAGAGTTGCGGCCAGCTCTGCCTGGTTAGCTGCTAGGTTGCCGCTGATCAGGATTGAGGCTGGGTCCCCGGGCATTAGGCGGAAAACGAAGAAGTTGAAGGTGATGGCACCGAAAATGAGGATGATACTGTTGATGATTCGTCTTATGATAAATTCGCGCAGGCCCATTTTTTATTTCCTCCTGTAATTAGGAAGATGATTCTAAGGCAGATTATCCACTTCATTTAAAAAAGTATGTTTTAGTGCAAGGTCGGGATTCCTCTGCCATTTTCAACGATAGCATGATTATATTTACGTAATTTCGTTAAATTTTTCGAATAAAAACGGAAGAACAGAGGTAACATTTTGTGACCTCTAGCTGTGAGCGCTTAAGGTGAGTTTTCCTTATATACTGTCAAGCTAGAACAATCAGTTGCTGCAATGGTTGTTGATGGATAATGATGAACTTTGTAGTTCCTCGACTCGTAAATGATTCGGATTTATCCCCTTAACATCTTCGCAATTGCAGTGATAGCAAAGTTTAAAGAAAAGAATGTATTGCCACCTAAAGAGATGGGGATTTCAATGCGTGAGATAACCTCTTTGAGAAAACTTCGGTATTCACAGTTAGTTGCCCTGTTATTCATTGGTTGTACAGTTTCCTCTGCTGTTGGTATCGTTATTCTAAATAATGATTACTTCTCAGTGTTCGATACCGCGAATCGTTTCATTCCTCGCGTCACACGATTTACCAAGTCCCCCGAAGGGCCAGGAAATTCTCGTAACCTTACTTTGTACCTGAATATGGCAAATCCAGGAAGTCGCCGAATTTTCTTCTTGAGAGAAGGGGATCCTACACAACCTACGAATATAGAAATTAGAATCTGGTTGAATGGCCATTTCATAACAAGTCAAGAACTTCGACCAGAGCTAATCTTGTTACCAGGATCGGATTATACTCTCACGGCCAATTTCACGGTCGAAGATTTGGATATACCTACAAGCTATGGATCATACATCGCAGACGCAGAAGAGACTGGCCTTTGGAATTGGGAATTATATTATCCAATGAGAATCTTTGTTGAGTGGCTATATATCAGAGAATCTCATCTCCGAATGCCTTGGTCAGGAATTGAGGTGCCAGTACAATGACAATATCTACAAAGAGAAAAGAAGTGCTAATGGGTCGTTTACGTATGTCGCTTGCCCTCTTGGGCGGTGGCTTGATGTTATGCCTAACAACCTATACAACACTTGTTAACTTGACAGATGCATTATGGGTCATCTTAATGGTATTGGGTGTTGGAATACTCATAGGAATGATGAGCAGCGAAATCCAATGGGCCTTAGTTCTAGCGATAGCCTCCTTTTTCATGGGAATCGTCTTCTACATCATCTCAATCATGATTCCAGTGACGTTGTTCGGTTCTGCAGCTTTAGGTGATGTGTTAATTCTCTTTGGCCTCTTTGCAGTCTTACGAGTAATACACTTACAGATTTTTGGTCTATTCATTGGCGCTTTTATAGGTAGAGTTATTGGTCCCGATTGGTACGCTGTGGGAGTAATAGCCCAACATCAGCTCAGACCTACTAGAAAAGAATGAAACTGAAAACCCAGGCTAGAGCAAAAGAACTGTATCAAAAGAGGAATTGTAATACGAAGACAGACACCTGAAACTGATTCCAAGGCCATCCTTTAACTGGATGGAATCCATCTCTTCTTATTTTCTATTCCCGAACGAATCGTTTTCCAGGAACCCTTACTAGAGTCATTACCCACACGCCCATCAGGAATCCAACAAACACTCCAACCGCTACAAGAATTTCAGCCCAGAGGAGAAGGGGATAATTCTGAGGCGAGTTCGTATACACTATTATCCACATGACTATTCCGCACAGAATCATCGAAAGAGGTATCAGGAACGCCTTGAAATTAAATGCCGATAAGGGAGAGGGGCGGCGTCGAGGTTTACCAAAACTCGCCGATGTAGGTCTTACTGTCATAATACCTGATGTGTTCAGTATTACAGCCCACATTATAATCGAGGAAAATGTGAGTAGGTACCCGCTGAAAAAGATGACGCTATCAGCACAACCTGTTCAACGAAGAGAAAAGTAGGTTTCGACAAATTAAAAACCTGATTATACTCTCCCTTATAGGAGGCAATAATAATGCGTGTCATGAACAGCAGCAGAAACACGATAGCCCAAATCTCTGGGAGCAGGATTATGAGCAGCAGCGGAAGTACTTGGGGCTATGTTGAGAGTGGTCGTGTGATGAACAGTAGCCGCAGTACAATCGGATATGTTGAAAATGGCTACGTGATGAATTCCTCAAGAAGCACCATCGGTCGCTACGACTCAGGACGGATAAGCTCCTCCTCAGGATCGACTCGTTTCTATATCGAAGGAACTAGAATAATGAGCAGTAGTCGGAATAGTATTGGTTATACTAGTGAATCAGCTGAATCATACCTTGAAGAAGTTATAGCATATATCGTCTTCTTTTCCGACTGGTGGTGATTTAGCTACAATTACTAACTACAAATTTTAAGGACATAGGAAGGGAGCAGCCATTTCAAAGGCGCTGCATTGCATTTGAGGGCAGCTGCTCACCTTCATCGCCTGGTTATACCAGCTATTGTTCTGACAATGCTCGGATGTTAAGACGCTACTGGTCCTGAAGCAGTCGCTTCAAACCGGACCAGTATTCCGAGAACCATTGCAGGAATTGAACTCTAGCACCAACCAAACCTTCAGGGAGAAAAAGGCTGGCATAACCAACAATATCCTCTACCCGAATTTTAATAAACCTAATTATTGCGGCAACAGTTTCGAAGTAAAACTAGAAATAGCTAGGGGCTTCTTTCTCCCTTTATGAGGTCCTTGCCTTGAGTAAACAAGGTTCCAGACCAGTTCGTATCGGTATTGATGTTGGAGGAACCTTCACTGATGTACTCCTTGTCGACCATCAAGGTCAGCGCTGGCATGTTAAGGTTCCGTCAACACCAAGTGATTCTTCGCAGGGAGTTCTCAGAGGTCTACAAGAAGTATTAGATTTGGCTGAGACAGCACCAAATCAGATCTCCTACATCCTTCACGGTACGACTGTTGCAACGAATGCAGTATTACAGCGACAAGGCGCAAGAATCAGCCTTATTACAACTAAAGGGTTTGAGAATCTCCTTGAAATTGGACGACAGCAGCGCCCTTCACTGTATGATATATCAGTTGACAGAATTCCTCCATTAGTACCCCGAGAACGTTGTATTGGAGTTATTGAGCGGATTACATCCGATGGGAGACTTCACACTAAATTAACTAAAAAGGAAGCCGCCAAGGTTGCTAGAATATCGGGGGAAAATGTTGAGGCGGTTGCGGTCTGCTTGCTGTTCGGTTACAGCAACCCTTCTCATGAAAAACAATTGTACAGACATTTAGAGTCTCTCTATCCTGGAATCCCTGTTTCTCTTTCTTCAGAAGTCTTGCCGGAGTACCGTGAGTATGAACGGATGTCTACGACAGTTCTTGAAGCGTATGTTACTCCACTGCTTTCGACTTACCTACAGAACCTCGAAGATGCACTCAAGTCAGCTAATGTGACAGCCCCTCTATTAGTTATGCAGAGTCACGGGGGAATCCTTCAGTCTTCCTTGGCTCGACAGCAAGCTGCACGATTATTATTCAGTGGTCTTGCAGGCGGCACTCTAGGAGGACGCTATACCAGCCAGGTCACTAATGAAGATAATCTTATCACATTTGACATGGGCGGCACAAGCACGGATGTAGCACTAATAACAAAAGGAGAAATTCGTGAAACCACAGAAGGACACATTGGAGGACTCCCCTGTCGTGCGCCAATGGTAGATGTTGAGACAGTGGGAGCAGGTGGTGGTAGCATTGCTTGGATTGACGACGGAGGTATTCTGCGAGTTGGACCACATAGTGCTGGTGCCGACCCTGGTCCTTGTTGTTACAATAAAGGTGGTCGTGAAGCAACCGTAACTGATGCTAATCTAATTCTGGGCCGACTGAACCCACACTATTTTCTTGGAGGCAAACTACCTCTCCACCCTCAACCTGCTCGAGAACAGCTACTGCGCCTGAGTCGACAGCTTCGTCTTTCTATGGAGGAGTTCGCCTTTGGTATCATACGTGTTGTTAACGCCAACATGGAACGTGCCATCCGACTTGTTTCTATTCAACGGGGATATGATCCTCGCGACTTTGCCCTTGTTGCCTTTGGAGGTGCTGGACCCATGCATGCTTGGGCTTTAGCAAAGGAACTTGGAATTCCACGTGTGATTGTTCCACTTGCGCCTGGACTACACTCTGCTCTTGGATTGTTAGCTACTAACTTACGCTGCGACCGTAGTCGTACAGTTCTCATACCAGCGAGTACTCCAGATTTTTCGGAACTTACCACTACATACCAAAATCTCGAGTCCGCTACTAAACAACTACTTCGGGCGCAAGGAGTAAAAGAAAAGGATATCCACACTCGACGTTTGGTAGACCTCCGTTACCGGGGACAAGCCTACGAGTTTACATTAGATGCGCCGAAAGGGAGAATAAATCAGAATTGGTTAAATCGATTACTTGAGAGCTTCCACACAAGACACAAGCGAAGATATGGTTATTCAACCCCTTACGACGAAGTAACCATCGTTAACCTGCGTATCACTACCATTGGTTCCATGCCAGCCTTACTGCCTCCAAATATCTCTGAAACAGGAATGAGACCCGTACCAAAGGAACAACGTAGAGTATATTTTGAGGAGCTTCAAGAATTTGTAGAGACGCCAATCTTTGAAAGGTCATCTTTAGGGCTCGGCTCTGAGATACAGGGCCCAGCCATAATTGAACAGCTAGACTCAACGACCATCGTTCACCCGAATACTAAGGCGGTTATGCGAAAAGACGGCAACCTCCTGTTGGAGGAGATTCGATGAAAACTGACCCAGTTACCTTTGAGGTTCTCAGGAACGCATTTGTCTCTGTAGCAGAGGAAATGGGTGCAAGTCTGATTCGCACAGCATTCTCACCAAATATTAAGGAGCGCCGTGACTGTTCAGCCGCTGTGTTTGATAGCCTAGGAAGAATGGTCAGCCAAGCTGAACATATCCCAGTTCACCTAGGAGCCATGCCAGAGTCCATCAAAGCTGCCCTAGTCGAGTTCCCTGCTGATCTTTGGAATGATGGTGATGTGGTTATCCTCAACGACCCCTTCGAAGGAGGAACACACCTACCAGATATCACCTTGATTTCACCTGTATTCACTTCTGGGGAGCTTACTGGCTTTGTAGCGAATCGAGCTCACCATGCTGACGTGGGTGGCAAAGCACCTGGATCTATGCCTGGTGACTCTACTGAGATATTTCAAGAGGGGCTCCGAATACCTCCTCTGAAATTAATTGAGGAAGAGACTCTTAATCAGGAGGTGTGGCGTCTACTACTTGCTAACGTTAGAACCCCTCGTGAACGCCAAGGAGATTTACGGGCACAACTTGCCGCAAACAATACTGGTCTCCGTCGATTTCAGGCAATTACTGAGAAATACGGAGTGGCAGCAGTAACGACTTTTCTTGGGGATCTTCTAGCCTATTCGGAGCGGCGTATGCAGAAGCAGATTAGGCAAATGCCAAAGGGCAGTTATTCGTTTACCGACTATCTTGACAACGATGGCATTACAGAGGAACCAGTGAAACTTTCAGTAAAGGTAACAATTGACAGAACACGGATTTCTTTTGATTTCTCAGGCACAAGCCCGCAACGACAAGGAAACGTAAACGCAACCTTTGCAGTGACTCTCTCAACATCCTACTATGTCCTTCGCTGCGTCACTGACCCCACAATTCCCGCTAATGCAGGGTGTTACAGACCCCTCACCGTTAGAGCACCACCAGGCTCACTTCTAAACCCTACTCCTCCAGCAGCAGTAGCCGCAGGAAATGTAGAAACCTCCCAGCGCGTAGTTGATGTGCTCTTCGGCGCCCTCGCAAAAGCACTCCCTGACCGAATCCCTGCAGCTAGCCAAGGTACAATGAATAACCTCACCATAGGAGGTATAATTCCAGGAACCACTCATGCCTTTACATTCTACGAAACAATTGGTGGTGGCATTGGAGCGAGACCAACCAAAAACGGTGTAGATGGTATTCACAGCCATATGACAAACACCATGAACACACCTATTGAAGCTCTCGAAACAAGCTATCCGCTCAGAGTCCGTTGCTACCACCTTATTCCAGGTAGTGGTGGAAAGGGACTATTTCGTGGTGGATTAGGTATCCGCCGAGACATCGAGATTCTCATTGACCAAGCAATCGTTTCCATTCAGAGTGAGCGCCGCCACTACGCTCCTTGGGGTCTTCAAGGTGGTATGCCTGGACGAAGGGGTGTGAACCAACGCTGGCGTGGTGGAAAGTGGGAGAAACTCCCCAGCAAGATTACCTTCACTGCCTCAAGAGGAGAAGTTGTAAGTATACAGACTCCAGGAGGGGGTGGTTTTGGGAAGCCAAAGCAGAGGAGTCGAAGAAAGTCACAGAAGTAGACTTAGAACGAAGGCTCTCCAACAAAAAGAGATGCCAAAATAGATGAGAAAAACGGTGAAGACGAGCATGAGCACTGTATAACCTCTGCTCCCCATTAGATTTGCACCTTTTTTAGTGAGCCAAGCTGTACCAGTGAGCCAAACGTAATCCATCCAGACATGTGCCGCAAACATGATGAAAACACCAGCAAGAGCAGCGATGAGGAGGGCCTCGAAAACCAGGTTAGCACCAGCGGTCAACCACCAAAATAGAAAATATGGGTTCAATCCACTAAAGATAAGGCCAGCGATAAGTGGATGACGTGAGGTCGCGGCAGGCTCTACTTTTGCCAAGTGAGTTTCTGATCTTGAGTGAATCACCTCACGGATTTGCAGGCCAGCAAAGAGGAGTAGTACTACTCCACCCACCGCTGCAATAATCACTTCCAACAACAGGTTGTTAATTACCAAGTTTAGACCAAAGGCGATTAGTAGAATTAGGGGTAACTCGATGAAAGTGTGCCCAATTGAGAGCCAGAGACCACCTCGCCAACCCCAACGAGATGCATTGGATAAATTAGTGACAAGTAGTGGTCCAGGTGAGAGAGCTCCGCTCATCGTTACAAAAACCACGGTTAGCAAGAAATACTGCACCTAAGAGCACCCTGGTAACTAGCTTTCCCAATTATCTAACAGTTCCGCTATGAGGTCTGAGATTTCAGATTTTATTTTATCTAGGCTTTTATTACCGTCAAGGATAATCCATCTTTTCGCTAGCGCACCATCATAAACTAGGTGACGATACTGTCTGGCGACAGCAGTTAGTAGAGCGAGGTCACGTTCATGCCGGTCGGGTGGTGTTCTCCTTTGGCACCTCTGCATTGCAGTTTGAGGTGCAACTTCTATGAAAAACCCAATATCAGGGATGAGTGGTTTTACCAAGTCGAGAATCGCAAGGGCCCGTCCGTAGTAGAAGCCTTGAGCGGTTTGAAACGCGACCGTCGATGCGAAATATCGGTCAACAATTACAAAGTCTCCCCTGGCAAGGATTTCCTCAAGTTTAGATTGATCCTTGATTATGTCAGTAAAATATGTGAAGAATTGCTCTACAGGATCGAGTTCTAGGTCATTATTGAGATACTCTTTGATGATTTTTCCCCAAGGACTATCGTAATCGGGGTACCTGAATGTCTCTACCTGAACCCCCCGCTGTGTTAATTGATCCTTCAGGAAGTTCGTCAAAGTTTTTTTTCCAGCGCCATCGATACCCTCGAAGGCGACGAGCCAGCCTCTTTTTGTCATGACTACGTCGAGCTTATATCCATCTCTCTGTTAATAATACCTTGCTACATAATTAGTTTTAATGTGATTGTGATGAGCTTCAGAGACCAGGTAAGTCAGTATGTTGGATGGAAAATTCGGTTTGTAGTTGATGGAACACAAGGCTTGGTAATGGTCCAAATGGGTGCTTATAAGCTGGAAGGGATTCTACAGGAAGTTGGTAAAGATTACATCAAAGTCTTATTGAAAGGTAAACTTGAAGTCTACGTTCCATTTACAAAACTATCAGCCTTTGTCCCGCTTCAGAAAGGGAAAAGATTAGGCTAAATATCATAAGTCGTTGATGGCTCTCCCAAAAGAGTATCATATGGTTTATACGGGGTGCTATGACTAGCCTTTAATCGCGCTCCTATGGGAGAGTATCAAGACAATTAGACATTTAGTATGTCTTTCTTTAGCATCGCGTGATGGCGTTTCTCATCCTCGAGTACGTGTTCAAGCAGTGCTTTGATGGTTTTCTGTTCGATTTTGGGAATGGTTTCCTCAAGTAAGGCAATCATATCCTCTTCAGCCTTGATGTGTTCAGCCAGTTCACGCTTAGCTACGAGTTTATCCACCCAACGTTCTACATGGAAGTCTTTGAGAGAGTAGGGGGTTTCCTCGAGGACTCGCTTTATGGTCCGGTAGATTCTTGCATGTTTAGCTGAATCCATCCGCATTGATTCAATGAGTAGCTTCACGGCTACGTTTTCAATCATTAGTGTCGTTTCGCCGTACAACTCGACCGCTTTATCTTCAATCTTGATTGCTTTTTCTAACATTTTCAATAATTTCTCATGAGCCATTGGTATCACCTAGGAACCCAAGATATTTGCAGAAAGGAGTTTCCAACTGAATAAGGGTTTGCTTCTTACTAAACACTCTAGATTTTCCAGATTTCCTGTCTCAATATTTCATGATGGCGCTTTTCGTCAGCTAAAATGTGCTTGAGCAGATTCTTTACAATTGGATCTTTTACAGATAGCAGCTGCTCTTTGATTAGCTCAATCATCTGTTTCTCTCGATTTACATGCTCTCTGATTGCTTCAACACCTTTGTTACGTTGTTGCCATGTGCTGACAAAGGTTTCTCGTGAGAGGTCGCCAGCTTTCAGGTGCTGGAGAATTATTGTAATTAGGCTAGCGTGTTTAGCTGAATCGGCGGCACAAATCTCGAAGAATGCTTTAATCCCTGGATGGTCGATTTCCTTTTGTTCGGCACGCAATGATTTTATCGAACCCTTCTCAAGTCTCAGTTGCCGTTCTAACAAGTCGATTAGTTCACGTGTCATAACGCATCACTTTTCAAGTTTCCTTGCAAGAGATTCATAAGTTTCGTGTACTTTTGGCATCATCTTTGCATCAAAGGCTTTGAACTCTTTAGCAAGGTGTTTCATAGCAGCAGCATCTAGTAATTGACGTATTGCTGGAAACAATTCGGTATCCTCACTCTTTACATGTGGCTCCATTAGTTGAACGTAGGCAGTTAGATAGTTGATGACGCGCTGGCGAGCAGCAGGCACTCCAGCGAGGTAGTCTTTTGCAGCTCGTCGCAATCCTGCAACATAGGTGAGGAGTTCAGTATGGTCGTCAACGAGTTCACGGATGGTTTGGGCGATTTCAGGAGAAACTCTTAGACGTTCCAAGAAACGGAAGAGAATTCGTTCCTCCTTAACGTGATGCACAATGTCGCCATAAGTACTCATGAAGTCGATAATGCCCCAAAAAATATCCTCAGAAAGCTCTTCATTTTCTTTTAGTTGATTACGCCGTTTTGTAATCGCTTTCACTGCACGTTTGATTAGTTTGTGCTCCATTGTTAAGTGTTCTAGGGGATTCATCTTAGGGCGCCCTCCTGCAGTATAATTAAGGATAACCCACCGTATCGCAAGACCTCTCTTAAATGCTCACATTTTACGAACTAGACGAGTTGTGAGTTGTGTGACTATTAGATGAACGGTTCAAAGAGATATCCGTCATTCGTGTTTGTGACTACTATCTAGCTTAGTAAGTAGCTGGCGTACGCGTTCTTCGATTTCATCCCGGATTTCCCTAACATTATCGGTTTCCCCTTAGGATCTTCAAGCTTCTTCCAAGTCAGCAGGTGAAATTCTCGAGAACTTTCAATTTCCACAATAAATAAGAGAGATTAGCTGTTAATGGGATTTCTCATTTGCTAGAGAGCGGTGAACCTATGCTCGGATTACGTAAGCGATACCTTGTATTGATAATCAGTATTTTGATGATTGTTGCCGGAATCTCCTCTGCGTGGGCGGTTCAAACCAACTTTGGCTCCGTCCTTGCTAGTGAGATTGATTTGTTTACTACAGAAGGTGTTCTGATTCACAGTACACTCCAAGTGCCTTCCGCAGCATCGGCTTCGAATCCGATGCCTGGCGTCGTGGTTATCCACGGTGTGATTCAGTCAAAGGAATGGGTGATGGGATTTGGCATCGAGCTTGCACGCCGTGGCTTTATCGCGTTAACCATTGACGCCAGCGCACATGGGAACTCAGACCCGAGTAGTTACGGTGCTGACCGTGGGGGGATAGTCGCCCTCGAATATCTAGACAGTCTACCCTTTGTGAGCACCATAGGAATGGTTGGTCACTCCATGGGTGCAGGAATCGCGATAGACGCAATCAATGAATCATCTGTCACAGTAGATGCATTGGTTGTTGTTGGCGGTGGCACAACAGACTTCACAACCCCGTGGGCCAACTCCACCTACCCAAGTAATGTACTAATTACCGTGGGACTTTATGATGAGCTGTTCGATGTCCCAGATATGCTCACATCACTGGCGAGCTTCTTTGGAACCACAGCACCCATCCTAATCGGTCACCAATACGGAACCTTCACAAACGGCAGTGCCCGAATGCTTATCGCTCCACCCACCAACCATCTCTTCGAAACAATTGAACCAGTAATCATTAGTGAAACCATAGAATGGCTTGAAAACAGCTTACGGACAGGTTCCAACCCGTATTGGATTCCCAAACAAAACCTCATCTATCCATACTTCATTGCAGGTGGACTCATCGCCTGCCTTGGTATTCTCCTCTCCATTGCCCCCCTACTGGTTATCCTCATTGAACTGCCGCTCTTCTCCAAAATTAAGAAGGTCCCCTCTTCAACGTATGCTGCCAGCACCCGTTCCTTTTGGGGACTGGGCATCTTGTATGGTGCTATCGGCTTGGGAAGCTTCTTGCCCTTCTTACTGCTGGGCTACATGATAGACTTCCCTCAAAGTATTGGCGCTCCTGTGGGATTGTGGTTACTGGGTAGCTGCCTCGTTGCTGCAGCTGTTCTCCTCATTATCAAAAGAAGGAACAAAGACATTCGATGGACAGATCTTGGAGTCTTTGGTACTGATACTAAGGGTTTTCTAGTGAGTTTTGGATTGAGTGCCTTACTAGCACTTGTTGTCGTTCTCTGGCTCTACCTTTGGACGCTGCCCATTGATGTAATACTTGCTCTTGACTTTCGTGTCTTCCTCCCACTCTTCAACGATCTTACCCCTATTCGAGCACTCATCATGCCCATTTACCTGATCTTCACGGTCCCATTCTTCTTTGTTGAAGGCTTGTGGCTCATCGGACTCCTCCGAACCGCACCTAAAGCCACTTGGCTAAAAACCCAGCTCTCTTGGACCGGAAAAGCAGCCTTCATCAAAACCATACCGTTCATCGCGGTACTTCTCGTTCAGTTCAGTGTAAGTCTTGCCTTTGGTGCTCCGTTTATCACTGGTTCCATAGGATTCATGCTTCTCTTCCTGTGGATGTTCGTTCCAATGCAGGCGGTCGCAGCCTGTATCATTGCTTGGTCTTATCGCATCAGTGATCGTATCTACATCAGTGTTGTACTCAATGCCCTCACATTCAGTTGGATACTTGCTTCCATTCTTCCACTTGCCATATAGCTTCAATGCAGCAGGAATCTAGCGGAAACTTAAAGCAAAGTGGATGCTAAGGCATCTTGTCTTCCTGATGAGAGGTTCGTATATGCCCAAGGATTTGTATTGGCTTGTGGATGCTGCCTACAGGGAAGGCGTTATTGAGCTGACATTCGTTAAATCACCCGAACACACCGTTCATGTCACACAAGAACCCTTTATCCCCTATTTTTACGGTCTTCCATCTAACATTGGTGAGCCTGTTGTTAAGCAGGAACTTCTCTCTGGGCAGAAGCTTGAGGTAGCAAGGATACCATCAAGCAAACAAGTTAGAGTGGAACGATCTTGGGAACAAGATTTAGATCCCGCCTTGAGCTATATCTATGATAGGCAGCTCCGATTTGGATGCCCTTACCAACCCACAGGTGAAGGATTTCAACCAGCTCTCGAAGTCTCACTAAGTCAAAGACGTGCTTTCAGGAAGCAATTCAATGCCATAGAACAGGAGGACCCCCTGAAATTTAGGTTTCTGCTTCAGCTCTTTGAACAGGTAATCCAACCAGTTCCAACGATTCCACAACAGGAACTAGGAATCCCAGCCAAGTTTGATGAAACAAGACTCTTTCGAGGAATGATGCTAGCACGAATTGGCAATATGCCACTAAAACATGCCCTTACTAGTCGCAATGTTTCCGAGCCGATAAAATCGATGCTGCACACCAGTTACCGTCAACTCGGTGTCTTGATACCTAATCCAAACGAGTTACTGAAAGGACATAAGCCGCATAGGGTTGAGGGAGCACTGACCGTCACACCCACTCCAGGTGCTTTCTTCAACATGCATGTTCTTGACTTTGAATCACTTTATCCAAGCCTTATCGACCACTATAACTTATCATATGAAACCGTTGATTGCGAACACTCATCCTGTAAAGAGAGAAATGTTCCTGGAACCAGCCACTATGTTTGCACCCAGCGACGAGGGATTTACAGCGCGCTAATCGGGGCGCTTAAGGACTTGCGCATTCATTGGTTTAAACCTCAGATTCGGGAACCTAACCTCTCCGAGGAAGAGCAGGAGAGAGCTAGAATCGTATCAGATTTGCTGAAATTTCTGTTAGTGAGTTGTGGCGGAGTCACAATCAGAATAAGAGGACTTGCTTGCCCACCGTTTGCGGAGTCAATGATGGCGTATGGTCGGTGGGCTCTGCGGACTAGTTGGGCTTGGGCAGAAGAGAAGGGTATGAGACCTGTGTATGGTGATACCGATTCAATATTCTTAGTTAATCCAACACCACAACAAGTCAAGTGGCTAATTTCAAAGGCTAAAACTGAACTCGGATTGACCTTGGCTCTTGATGTGGTTTACCCGATTTGTGTATTAAGCGCTGCTAAGAAAGCATATTTCGGAATACTCCCTGACGGAACACCAGACATCAAAGGGCTTACACTTGTGAAGTCGAGTTCACCACCATTATTTCGTGACATCTTTGCTGAAGCTGTATCCCCTCTAGTTGATGTAGATACTCAAGAAAAGCTGGAGAAGGCTCGACCTAAAGTAATAGATGTGCTACGGCGGCGTATAGGAGAACTAAGGCGGGGACGGTTTTCTGTTCCTGATATGGAACAGCGAATCAGAATTTGGAAGGAGCCAAGCCAAAGAGAGGCTGATAGTGTATTACCTCAAGCCTATCAGGCATGGCAACAGCTTGCTGACGCTGGCATCGTAATCAGAAGACGAGAGGAAGTAGCCTTTGTCAAGGTCAAACCATTCAGATATGGTAAACGTACTTTCAGCGTTAAGCCCACTCAGATGGCAGCCAAAAGGGAGATTGATATCCCTGATTATGTCCGGAGACTCGAACTTGCATTCCAACAGTTTCTTGGACCACTTGATATTCCCTTCCCCCGAGAACCCTCATCAGTACTTGATGAGTTCCTTTCCTCTGACCCCCTAGGACAAGAAGAAGAACCATCAACCTCCACCGAAGAAAGAAGTCGTACAAAACGTTCTGACCCACAGAGACGTTTGGAAGACTATACGTGAACTAGCTTAAGAAAAAAAGAAAGAGCTGATATCAGAGCATTTGGCTCAGATATCAACCTCTAGGGCAAGTTCGCGTACCATTTCCTTGTACCTGTTTCGGACGGTGACTTCAGTTACTCGCGCGACAGCTGCGATTTCTCGCTGAGTCCTGCGCTCTCCTTCCTGAATGGAAGAGATATACAGGCTCGCAGCTGCCAGACCGGTTGGGTCTTTGCCCGCGGTGATGTTCTTTGCCCGGGCTGCCTCGATGATTTCAGCAGCACGACGCTGGACGCGGCTGCTTAGTCCGAGGGCCTCAGCAAAGCGCGGGATAAAGTCAACAGCCTTTGCCACTGGGACTCGCATGTCCAACTTGCGAAGCAGGAGACGGTAGCATCGACCAAGTTCCTTTCGATTAATGCGAGAATGGTGAGCAATCTCATCCAGAGTACGGGGGACATGCCTGAGACGGCAGGCAGCGTACACACAGGAAGCAACGATTGCTTCAATGCTACGACCTCTAACTAGTCGCTGTTCAATGGCGCGGCGGTAAAGGATGGCAGCAGCCTCTTTTACAGGTCGAGGAATACTAAGCTGGCTGGTAATACGATCCAACTCGCTCATAGCCCGTGCAAGATTGCGGTCAATACTCGAGTGAACGCGAGTTCGAACCTGCCACTTGCGGAGTCGGTAAATCTGAGCCCGCAAGCTAGGTGCGAGCTTTCGGCCGTGAGCGTCTCGGTCACGCCAATCAATAGTAGTACTGAGACCCTTGTCATGGATAGTGTACGACATGGGGCTGCCTACTCGCGCTCGTCGGTCCCGTTCCTCACTGGTAAATGCACGCCATTCAGGTCCAGTGTCAATGACGTGGCTGTCTAGTACCAATCCACAGTTGGTGCAAATGACCTCACCCCGTGCTGGATCACGAGTGACATCGGTGTTTCCACAGTCAGGGCAGCCAATAGTTTCTTGCTTGGGACTAGGTCGAAGGGCGCGGACGCGCGATTGCGGATGTGCTGTACGAGTTTCGTTAGCCATTATTATATCCCCCTGAGTCAGGGTTTGATGGTGTCAGATACGGGAAACCAAACTGTGCTGGCAGCTCAGCTCAAGGTTTTTCTCATGCAAAGACTAGGGAGCGTGAGCCAGATGGCTGGCACTACACATCCTAGTAATTTAGTTAGGGAGCCGCAGAAATGTGGTACCCGCACCAGATGGCGAAACCCTTTTAAAAGAATCGCCAACACTTCGCTCGTTATCACCCTATATATATCTTTCCATCTTGTTAGATAAAAATCATCGAGTAGCCCTTTTTCCGCAAAATCAGGCCCCCTTTTTGAGAAAAACTCTATAACATTCTAAAAATGATTGCGAAATCCTAGGAACTCCTGACCTGTAAATGCTTCTTCGCCCTTTAGAAAAGAAATAAATACCCTTTCTCACCTTCTTGGGATTAATCGATTGTACATCGGGGGTGAAGTAACCTATGCCGGAAATAGTATTTGTTGATTCATTTGAAGGTTTTGTCCTCAAGCGGGTTACTCCCTCTGAGGGCAGCTATTAGTCTGACCCGCTTTTTTTAGGGAAAACGCGCATCTCAGCACTACTAGATTGTGGTTTAGTGACTGTTCATGCTTTCAATCTGGTAGCACGCGGGGGAAGCGTACGCAAATCAAAGAGAGATGGTAAGAAAGAAAATGCCAGCCCCGTATATTAGTAAGCGCAGTGTCGCACTCCGCGAATCCAGTAAGGAAGACGAAGTCCGAGGAAGACTCCAAGACCTCCCAGAGATTACCCTAGCTTCGGTTCGGGCAGATGCAAAAGCCAGCCAACTAGCCACAGAGGTTCAAGGGATTATCAGTGCGGGTAAGGAAGCCACCGTGTTCCTAGCCTTTTGGCGAGACTTCCCATTAGCCTTGAAGGCATACAGGTTCTACTCTACGCCGCATGGAAAACGGGGAAAACGGAAGAAATTGGGGGGCGGCAAAGTCGGGTACTCCAGAGACATCATGGCATATTGGTCAGCCCGGGAATTCTGGATCCTCGACCGAGCTTTTCGTGCGGGAGTCAATGTCCCAACTCCTGCCCGGCATAGTGATAATATGTTCACCGCCCGGTTTCTCGGCGAAGACCTCAAAGCAGCCCCACTTCTGAAAGATGTTGACATCCAACATCCCAAGCGAATCTTTGACAAAATCATCGAGCAGGTCTTTACTTTGTATCGGGTTTTCCTGATTCACGGTGACCTTTCTGCTTTCAATGTCCTCATATTCCAGGATGAGCCTTGGATCATTGACTTCCCTCAAGCAATTGACTTTGCCTCCCGACTTGGTCGACATAGGGTAACGGCGAGGGGACGCCCAATTCTTCTACGTGACATCCAGAACATCTGCAAGTTCTTCAGCCGCTTCGGGGTTGCCTCCGATGCTGAGAGCATTTGTGATGAGTGTATAGCTCAAGTTGGTGAAAGTGAACGTCTAGAAGCCTCCAGCCTTGTTCGCTAAGAGACAGCTTAGATGTCAGGTTGTGTTGAACACAATTCGTTCAGGATGCGTGTAGATGTTCATTCGGATTCCTCGTACAAAACCGATTAGGGTTATTCCAGCGGCTTCAGCGAGTTCAATGCCAGAATCGACGGCTGCACCTATCGACGCCAAGTAAGGTACACGAGCAACAGCAGCCTTGAGTACGAGATCGCCTGTTAGCCGCCCAGTACAGAGTAGTATGCCAGCACTGCAATCTTTACTTTGTTGGATCGCCTTTCCGATGACTCGGTCAATGGCGTTGTGACGCCCCACATCTTCAGTAACAGTCAGAAGGTTTCCTTCAAGGTCTGCCATTGCAGCACCATGGGTTCCTCCGGTTAGGCGAAATATCGGCATCGACTTGTTTAGTGCCTTGATAGCCTTTGTTATTATTTCTGGCGATATTTTGAGTGGGGATTCAATTGGAGGAACGTCGCAGGCACGCCATGTGCCAAGTGCACCTTCATCTGGCCCGCAGATACCCGTAACAAGCCGAGCACTGGGGCGGAGAGAAACGAGCTTCTCATGAAGCAGACAGTCATCAGAAAGACGTACCTTAGCGAGTTGGTTTCGCACTCTAAGTTGCACAACATCCTCTATACGAGATATAATGCGAGAAGTGAAGAGTAATCCAACGATGAGAGGTGCAGGTTCAGTTGGAACAGTTCGGATAAACGCGAAATTTTCTTCGCCCTTGGAATCTAATAACAAGATTCGGAGTCCCGTCTCGTGTACAATTGTATCTTGTTTAGCTTCGCACACACCTTGCTGACATCGCTGAATAGTTACTTTTCGTGTACTTTCCATTGGTAACAGCTCTGCAATCTTCTGAGCAAGACTGATGCGTTACCTTATTTATCTGCAGCGACTTGTCTAATTGCTATAACTCGTCGAGGTAACAAAGAATTGCAGGAGTAGCGATTGCGCCGGCAATGAAACCATAGAAAAGGAATTGGGGAAGCATAGAGAAAAAGTTAGAAGTGAAATTTGCGCCTGGGTTAGTCGGATCATGACTGAACTGCGACATTATTGCCGTTCCTATCAAACAAATAGTCCGTCGAAGGCAAGTCCTAGTAGAATGGAAACAACAATGTACGCTACTAGGATGCCTATAGCCCTTCCAGTTCTCATTACATTCAGGACCTCCAGAAATTCAGATGGTTATATGTTAGTTCTATTAATACTTTGACAGAAAATTCTTTCCTGTTACTTGCTGTCTTGTGGACGCCGGGTTTTTGGGAATAATCGGCTGTTCGTTTCATAGGGTCATCCGCATATTTTGTCTCTTAGTGCGACACAACCCACCAAAACTAATGAGAGCAGAAATCCAGCACCCATACACAAAGGCAAAAACACCCAAAAAACACTCGTAAAAACTTCTGGATCGGGTGTGAAAGGCCAACTCCCCATAGAATAGAAAACCGATAGGAAAAAGGTGAAAACAACCCCTAAAATGATGCCTAAAATAATGAAACCAACTACATAACCAACCCATGAATATCTTGCCATATCGTTGTTCCTCCTAATTTCTGAAGACCCCATGTAGTTGTCCAAATATAAATAATCTTGCAATATGTATTTCATGAAGGAGCGGGGATATTTGTGACTGAAAGCTGGTTGAGCTAGCTGCGATCTTACCCTTCCTTAGCTCTTTGGCGGAGTCGCGGGAAGAGCATTCCTGCTTGCAACATGTATGTACGGTATTGTTCACCAAATTCATCGATTAGCATTCTTTCTTCTGCCTTAATTCGGGGATAGAGAAGCAGAAGTCCAATGATGATGACAAGGAAAAAGGCCCAGTTTGCTGCAATCAGAGTTGTGATGATGTTATAGATTAGATAGGTCAGGTATAGAGGGTGGCGGATTCTACTGTATGGTCCCGTTGTGATGAGTTGATGGTCTTCACGGAGTTCAAGCTGACCCGTCACATGTTTACCTAGGGTTCTTCCTACCCAGACGAAAAAGGGAAAAGTGATGATAGCCATGGCAACACCAACCCAGCGAAGCCACGTTGGAATTGGAAGCGGAGCCCACTCCAGCCATGGCGGTACAAAAACATAGATGGCAATTGAAAGGATAAGCACAACCGTGAGGACAACACGGAGAATGACATAAGCACCATGTTCATATCGTGTAGCAATTGCCCATTTCTCTTGGCGCGTTCGTTTAGGACTAGCAGGCTGAGCCTTCCGACCGTAGAAACCGCGGATACCCAGAAAGAACAGCCAAAGACCAAGAAACACAAAACTGAGAAGCACTTCATCGCACATCATTTTTCACCAGATTACCGAAGAGGAAGGCAGGGATAATATCATCAAATTACATTTATATCGTTAAGTCTAAATCACGTTTGTGGGATTCAGAATGACTAGACAGGATTTCTCTCAAGCAATGACCATCAAGCTTCCTACAAAACTCCCGCCTTACCCAGAATTCATTACAGAATACAAGGGTAGAAAAATCCGAAGGACCCCAAAGAGAAAGTATCAGCTAAGCAAAACTGAGCTTATTATCGCATTGAAAAATAGCCTTCGTTACGTTCCCGAAGAGCTACACGAAGACCTTGCTCAAGAATTCCTTACAGAACTGAGTATGATTGGCGATGAGGGACGTGGGCGCATCTACGGGTACAGATTCCGACCACCAGGCGCAATCACAGCTAAACCCATCGACCAATACAAGGGGGTACTCGAAGCACGAGCCTTACAACTGATGCTAGACAACAATGTCGACTTCGATATTGCTCTCTACCCCTATGAACTAGTGACCTATGGAGAATGCGGACAAGTCTGCCAGAACTGGATGCAGTTCCAACTAATCAAGAAATACTTGGAAGTAATGAGTGATGAACAAACCCTTGTGGTGAGTTCTGGTCATCCAGTAGGATTATTCCCTTCACGTCGAGACGCGCCCCGCGCCATATCTACCAATGGTTTGATGGTAGGAGAATTCGACACACCAGAACCAAATGATATACCATTCCTCAACGCTGTAGCCATGGGGGTCACGAACTATGGACAGATGACAGCTGGTGGATGGATGTACATCGGTCCACAAGGAATCGTCCATGGAACCTACATAACATTACTCAATGCTGGCAGAAAGTATCTAGACATCCCACTGGGCCAGAATCTCGGAGGTAAGGTTTACCTAACATCTGGATTAGGGGGGATGAGTGGGGCACAGGGCAAGGCTGTCGAGATTGCAGGCGGGATTGGAGTTATCGCGGAGGTAGATGCACAGGCAATCAAGACCCGAAAGGACCAGAAATGGGTCAAGTTAGTGACAGCAGACTTAGATGAAGTGTTCCAGTGGGTCGAAGAGTACCGTACCTCAAGGGAACCTACCTCAATTGCTTATCATGGCAACATTGTCGATTTGTGGGAATATGTTGTAAAGAACAAGATTCAAATCGAATTGGCTTCCGACCAGACATCTTGTAACAAAGTTCACGGTGGAGGATACTGGCCAGCTGGCATGCCCTACGAAGAGGCAAAACACCTCCTAGAAACCAACCTTGAAGCCTTCAAGGTCGAGGTGAACAAGTCACTCAAACGACAATTTGAACTAATTCAAGCGGCGACACGACAAGGTACGCATTTCTGGGATTATGGTAACAGCTTCATGGTTGCTGTGTACGAAGCTGCAAAGGTCAAAGAAATCAAGACCAAGGAAGGGGAGTTCATCTTTCCATCCTATGTGGAGCACCTGATGGGCCCCCTCTATTTCGATTATGGATACGGTCCTTTTCGATGGGTCTGTTTGAGCGGAAAGGGCGAAGAATTGAAAGCTACTGATGAAGCTGCAATGTCTTGCATTGACCCTGATAGAAGGACGCAAGATTATGATAACTACCACTGGATTAAGAATGCCTGGGAGAACAAGATGGTAGTAGGATCGCAGGCCAGGATTCTCTATCAAGACGCAGAGGGGCGAGTAAGGATCGCCTTGAAGTTCAACGAAATGGTGAGGAATGGAGTTATTGGACCTGTGATGCTAGGACGAGATCACCATGACACTGGCGGTACCGATTCCCCTTATCGTGAAACCGCTAACATCCGTGATGGAAGCTTCGTAACTTCCGACATGGCGCATCAATGCTGGGCAGGTAACGCGGCTCGGGGGATGACTCTTTGTGTACTATCCAACGGTGGTGGTGTTGGTACTGGCCGTGCAATTAACGGCGGGTTTGGTCTAGTCCTAGATGGAAGTAAAAGAATTGACGAGATAATCCGCATTGCTGTGGATTGGGACACAATGGGAGGCGTAGCGCGCAGAGCTTGGGCACGGAACGAACACGCCATAGAAACCGCAGCGAAATGGAATGAGCGAGTTGGCAGTTCAGGCCACATCACCTTACCACACATTCCCCGAAAGGGGCTTGTTGAAAAACTTGTAGAGAAGGCAATAAAGCAGCGAAGATTGCAAGATTCCAGTGACTAGACAATATCCTGTTTCGACTAATATAATCTAAGACACTATTTCAGTTAGATTGAATTTAACTGAAGTATATACTATGTATCAGTTGTAAGGAAGCCTCTAGAACCCCATACGTGCCTTACCCAGACAAACCAGAATTGGTGATAATAGGAATCCAAGCAAGAAGAGCAAGGGTCCTATTTGTACTGCATATGAAATTAGGTGTAGAACTTCTTCTGGTGTGAGAGGTGTTACGAGGTTTTTTCCAAGAACAAACGACAGCTGTAACAATACGCCGATGCCGAGGAAAAGAAATCCACAGAAAAGACCTATTACTACCCAGAATATAATGTTATTTCGTGTGAGTACATCCATTATGATGCCCTCCTACTTGTAAAGAAGTAGAATCTTCTACATAAATTGAACTCTTACAAAGTAGGCTACCACTTTTAACCTCGATTCTGGTGTTTCAGTGACCGACTGGTTTTAACCATAGAACATTTTCCCAAATACTACAAGGATTGGAGACAAAAGGAAACCGAGTCCAATACAAAGTGGCAACGCTTGTAGCCCAACAAAGAATAGATGAAGGTGTTGTTCTGGGGTCATCGTGGGTAATGTCCAACCCCTTGATGATGAGGTTAAAAGTACGATGATAAAGTCGAAAAGAAAACCGCAGAAGAGGCTTATCACGATATAGATAATCAAGTACTGAGGTAATTTTTCCAATGTATGAGCCCTCCTTAACAGAATTGGAACACACATTCTTCAAAAAGGATTCGGAGAACTCTAGTATACCTTAATTTCGCGTGCAATCCTGAGGGTGTTTGCATGAATGATTGAGAGTTCCCGAGCCTTACGGTGTTCTCCGTCCCTGTTGTGCAACTAACCTGCCATTCTTGAAGACTTTCTCCGCGAGGTTAATTCCGTAGTGATATGCGAAGTATCTATGGTCTAGGGCATCAAAAATCACGATATCTGCCACCTTCCCCACTTCGAGGGAGCCGATTTCGTGGGCCCGCTCGATTGAGTGAGCTGCATTTATCGTGGCGGCTGTAAGAGCTTCGGCTGCAGTCATCTTCATTCGGAGGATTGCCAGTGCTTGCATCATCTGCATGGACTCGCACCAGTTTGCTGCGCTTACGTCTGTTGCCAATGCAACTGGTAACCCAGCATCAATGATTTCTCTCGCCTTTGCATATCTTCCAACATAACAGAACGGAGAAGTGGGTAAGAACACTCCCACGGTGCCGCTCTTTACAAGTGCCTTGATGTCTGCCTTTGGAGTGAAGATAAGGTGATCGGCTGAAATCACTCCTAGTTCCGCGCCGAGTTTTGCACCTCCGCTGTGTACAAGCCAATCCGCGTGGATACGCAGTTTCATCCCATGTTTTCTTCCTGCTTCTAGCATCCGTTTGGATTGGTCTAGATTGAAATATCCCTTTTCACAGAAGGCATCAGCGTACTCTGCTAGCTTCCTTTTACCTATTTCAGGAATCCATCTATCTACGATGTCATCCGTCAACTCGTCTTTCCTTGTTTCATATTCAGGAGTGATGCCTTGAGCACAAAAGGTGGAAACCAAATCAATGGGGTGTATTTTATGTAGAGTTTGGATGATTTCCAGCTGCCTAAGCTCGCCCTCAAAGGTCATCTCGTACCCACTTTTCGCTTCAATGGTAGTTGTGCCATGAATGAGCATGGTATCGAGGATACGAGCGGTCTTCCTAATCGTATCTTGAGTGCTCATCTCCGCTGTTTGCTTCAGGGTTGTCGGCATTCCTCCACCACGCTCCTTTATCTCAAGATAGGGAACACCTTCAGCAGACATCTGCTCTAGCTCATGAGCTCTTGACCCTGCGAAAATCAGGTGAACGTGGGGGTCGATAAGTCCTGGTGTGACTAGTTTTCCTGATGCGTCTATGCTTTCAAATCCTTTCTCAAGTTTCCCTAGTACTTCTCTTGTAGGTCCGACTGCAACGATTTTTCCGTCTTTGACGGCTACAGCTCCGTCGTGGATGATACCGATTTCCCTCATGTACTCCTTAACTCTCGGTTTGTTACTAGAACCCTTGAGTGTCACCAATTCATTGGCGTTGATGATGGCAAAATCCGCTTCAATAGACATGATTACTCAACTCTTCCGTTCGTCTTAAACATCCAAGTACCTCTTTCGTTCCCAGGGATGTACAGTTGTACTATACTCCTTCCATTCCTTCCTCTTGATTTCAAGATATTTATCGAAGAAGGCGTGTCCCAGCGCATCTCTAAGAACTTCATC
>JAEOTB010000024.1 GCA_016840065.1 Candidatus Hermodarchaeota archaeon
AGCTCTTCTTCTCCATGCGATGGGTTACGGATTTTTGAGAAATGAAAGTACATATCCGACGATCCGGGAAAATAGTGCAAAATGTGGGGGATGTATCTTATAGCTAGTCCTACAAAGAGTACAAGTGCCAGAGTCAGAACTTCGGTAATGAAATCCATTGTAACTCATCTACATTAATCACTAAATATCAGAAAGTGTATTAGCTAAAGATTCTATTCATTATTCGATACCTCTTTAACAACATATCTTGTTGAACTGGTGACTACACATGACAAATCCCACAAAGGCGCCTTCACCAGGTTACAAACAGAGAGTAATTCGTGGCAGCATATTCATGACACTAAGCCCAGTCGCTGCGCTCTTTTTGGGTATTATCATCAGCGTGTTAATAAACGATTATATTCCAACTGACAGCTACGGTATCTTCTCATGGTTCAGCAGCATATTTTCTATTTTTGTGAATATAATACCCTTTCAAATCTATGGCGCGATATCACGTTACTTAGCAGTTGCAAAGGGTAGTAAAGATCAAGACAAGGTTGATAACCTTCTCAAGACCAACACCATTTTGTCTCTCATAATCGTTCCCTTGAGCGGTTTGTCTGTGCTTATTGTAACTCCCTTCATCTTCAATGGTGTAGGAATAGGGGGACAATACGACTTTCTTGATGTTGTGTTATTAGCGATTGGTGTAATGGGTTTCACGCTATCTAGTTTCTCAATAGGTCCTATGATGGCTTTTCAGAAATTTGAAAGAGTCGGTATAATTCGTTTTTTAACAAATACCTTGGGTCAAGTCGCGGTAATCCTAATGATAGTTTTTGGGTTAGGAATTCGCGCACTTCTACTCAAATGGTTTATCGTGGGGATTTTAACAGCCATACTTTTCACTATCGTCTTTAGGAAGATGTGGTCTCTTAAGGGTAAGATTTACTCACTACGAACCCTGTATAGTTATTCAGCTCCCGGGATTCTCGCGTTCATTTTTGCCTACCTATTTCAAGAATTTCTGATTAGGTACATCTTCCAATCTTTCAGTGCAGACCCTCTAGGGCACTACGAGTTTGCATTTCGGTTATTCACTTTTGTAAATGCACTCACAATTGGGTTTTATAGTGCTTTATCTTCTTTTTATGCTGATGCAGTGGGGCGAGGAGATACTGTTGCTCTTGAACATGAAGTTCGATGGACAATGAAGATTTCCTTCTTTGTTTTTCTCCCAATAATCATGGGTGTCATGGCTTCCTCGCCATCAATCTTCCTCCTTCTCTTCGAGAATTATTACCGGTCGTATCTATATTTCTTAATCTTACTTTTCGGTATCTTCTTGTCGATGTTTGGTCAACCCCCTAATATAATTCTGAATGCAGTTGCCAAACCCCACCTTGTTCTACTGTCCTCAGTAATTTCTTCTATTATTAGTGGAATTTTGATGATTCTAGCATTATATTACGGGCTGCTCTTCGTAACGGCGGAGTACTTCTCGACGGTGTTATTACTAGTGGTAGCAGCGTACATCTCACATAGGCTCTTCGTTTCGGTGCTAAGTGGTTTCTTGGTGAAACGGAGAGTAGGTATCAATCTTGGTATACGCCAAGTACTACCTTTGGTTGCCATCGCGGTTGGTATGTTAATTCCTGCTGTGATAATTCACTTCCTCCGCATGCCTGCACTTCTCGAATTGATATGGGTCCTTGCTGTTTGCACGTTAACCTACTTGATACCAATCAGGCTCTTTGGGATTGTCTCTAGGGATGAGATTCAAAAGGCAACTTTGTTTATGCCTAGGAGACTAGCTATTCCTATGGCTAATGCATTGATTTGGATTTTTGTAAAGAAGGAAAGAAATGAATAGTCCAAAGGTATTATCTTAGACTGAAAGGTTGGTGATTCAATCGAAGGTTTTCGCAGCGGGGAGGCCGTTCTTAAGCACAATAGATTGGCCATCAACAGTGTGTTGTGTCGTTTTCTTCGTAGGCTGTAATTTTCGATGTCGCTTCTGCTTCAACGCCCCAATTCTCGAATTTGACGACAAATATCTCTGTAATATAACGAAGGTCACAACAGAACTCACCAAGCAGAGCTATCTCGTTGAAGGCGTAATTGTAACCGGTGGTGAGCCTACCCTCCAGCCTGAACCACTAACTACTATAGCTGAATGGGCCCGAGAAAACAGCCTTCTTTTTGGTCTTATGACCAATGGCACTAACTCTAGAATTCTTCGTAAATTCCTGAGGCTTCAGCTCTTAGACTTTGTAGCCCTAGATATCAAGACAGTTCCACTAATCGAAGAATACGTAAAAATAACTCAAAATAAAAGAACAAGCTTGGTACAAATCAAGGAAACTGTTGCGTTGCTAAAGAAGAGTAGTATTCAATACGAATTCCGAACCACACTAGTACCTCAATTAGTGTACAAACCTGAGGAAATCCGACAAATCTCAGATTGGGTTGGAGCAGACCACTTCATTCTGCAAATATTCCGTCCTTCCGAAACAGTATTGGATCCTGCTCTACGGCAGGTGTCTTTTAGTGAAGAGGAACTATCTTTAATCCGCGAAGTAGGAAAACAACTAGGTATCCGTATCCGTTGAATTCCTAAATAATCTGACCCCTTCAAGGTGTATGACTTGACTACTTGGCATGTTA
The DNA here is from genome assembly GCA_016840065.1 of Candidatus Hermodarchaeota archaeon. Classification (GTDB taxonomy): domain Archaea; phylum Asgardarchaeota; class Hermodarchaeia; order Hermodarchaeales; family Hermodarchaeaceae; genus YT-063. The sequence continues at coordinate 2,650 of JAEOTB010000024.1, forward strand.
GGCTCGCTGAAGGACCATCACGAACGTTTCTCGACCTTCATTCACTTAGTGGTCAATATTACCAACTGAATCCCAGCTTCATTGGGAAGCTGCAGATGCTCATCCGAGAGCAAGGAGCCTACAAAGCGAGGTATGGTCTCATTCTTTCAGTAAAAGAATCGTCGAAGGTTCAACTCACAGCACCTTTTATTTTACTTCTAGTAACTCATACAAATTTTACGGCTAGCTTTCTAGGTAACCTTGACGAAACTGGCGGTGGATCTATTGTCGGTGTTTGGCCGCAACAGATGAAAGGTCTACTCAGTTCTGATTCTCAAGCAATACTAACTCTGTTGTTCATCATTACTGAACGACCAGAAGTTGTGCAGTCACTTCATATCTTATTCTAGCCATAATAACTTCTCAAGATAAACATAGGTATTTTTAAAGGAAAGAAGCTGGACTACTCGTTGGAGACTGACGGCTCGTGCTGAGAACTAGTTCGCTACACTTAACCGGCGAAGACGAATCTGGTGTTATCCAGATAATCGCTGTGCGTCAACAGCACAACAGATCAGGTTATGTGATAACACTTCTGGACGCAGAAAGTATGGGTGAAACGAGGGTAAAGTTTAGGAAGCGCCAGTTCTCATACCTTTTAGAGGGAACGACATCAGTGGATGTGAAAAGAGGAAACTGGCTTCTCGGACCCCGAGATGAACTTGGGTTTATTCTAGATGTGAAGCGAATAATTTCCAAGACGAAAGAACGGAACACTTCAACGCGTGTAGAGCTCCGCGTTCGCTTCAATGAAACTGGCGAAATTCGCATAAGGGAGAACTGGCGTATTTTTTTGGGAAGACCTCTTACCCAACGCCTCTTGAAAATGTGGCAGAAGCGAATGACCGAGAATGCCCAGCAATATTTCTTTCAAGTTCTTCCTTTCGCAATTGACGATGTATTGCACAAACCTACTTCAGGAATCGACGGGGAACAAATCCAAACGATTCGAAGTATTCAGACACAAATTCTCAAACGAGCGATACGGCTAGCTGAAGCTCAGCAAATAATCAGGTTGACAAGCACACAGCTAATTCGAGCAACACGAGAAGTTCTGGAATCTACACCGAAGATTTGAGGGAGTTCGAAAAGTTTAAGAGCGCGTACCCTTCGGCAAACGCAACAACTAACTTTGGGGCTGTTAACAATAAAATTTTGCCCAAAATGCTCTAACCTTCTGACTCCAGTAAAAGACAAGGCAGGCAAGTTTTCCCTTCGGTGTTCATGTGGCTTTAAGACTAAGGCTAAAACTACCAAAGAATACATTATCCGTTTTCCGATTAAACACTCTCAGCGGGATTTCGTTGAGGTCCTCGAGGAGGGCTCTAGGCTCAAACGTCAATCAAGAAAGGTTGACGAAGATGAAAGACAAGAACAGCTTGAGCTTCTACTTGATCACTATCCAGAAGATTGAGCTAAACCCAATTCATAATCCCCTGTTTTAATACAAGGGTTCGATTACCAAAGAATCTACGTTAGAGTATTTCTAGAAGTGTTCACACGTAGAAGGGAATGGGTCTGAATCCGTGTTCTTCTGTCTGCCGCTCTTCTCTTCGAGACTGTTCTGCTAAAGGATTTAGTTGGGCTTTGATGGCTGATTGATTCTGAATAAGCGACTGAATACTAACGTCAATGTTTAGAAATCGGTTAAGAGTACTCACCATACTCGCTGCTGCTCCTGGGTCAGGTGAATTCGCCAAAGCTTGTACCATTAAGCAATACCCTTGTAACTTTCTTATGAGACACTCATTCAAAAGAGCACCAGCAATGCCCGCTACAAGCCCTTTCTGAACCTTCGGTATTTTGTGCTTTTCTAGACTTTTTATTAGATGGGGCTCTGCTGCTCCAAAAACCACGGGTCTTTTATCCCGTCTTTTAACTGCAACACCTTCCAAACACACAACCTTTCTCACTCCCTTTTCTGCCGCCCAATCAAGAATCTTGTTTGCTACGAAGAAGATGGTTTCGAGGGGTAAGGCGACCTCCGAAATTGCCGTTATGAACTTCCCATCTTTACTTGCACAAATACGGAGAGGTAAACGCATTTGTCCACCTAGAAAAGGAGTGACTGGTGGTATTAGAGGCGATCGAATCGCTGCAATGAGCTTCATATCCATTGCTTCTATCACGCGTCCAGTTGCAATGACCCCTACAAGTCCTGGACCAGGAAATCCAACTATCAGAATCGGATTTTTTGCTAATTCGATTTTGTGTCCAGTAGGTACAATTTGAATGAAAGGTTCTTCAAAACTTCGTGCTCTACTTTTTTGCTTCGACAATTGGTATCACCTTTTATTTCAATAACAGCGTTTCAATTCCGATAAATAAGGATTCTTGAGCATCAATTAACAATCACAAATAAGGCATTTGCGGGTCTATAGATTATCCTCTCATCTCTTCTAACCATGCCTTTATCCGAGCATCTTCATAGTCACAATTTGGACATTTTGCTCTCATCACACGTACATTTGTGATGTTTACTCTTGTTAGTAGTCCACGGCATTCAGGGCACACGAAGTGTTTTTCGCCGCATCCTTCGCATTGGCGAACTTTGCCTTCAGCAGTCCAGGGAATAGATCTTCGCATCCAAGCGTCTGTTACTAACTTGAATATGGTACTAGAGCACTTCATACATTGTTTTTCTCTGCTTGACAAGTGTCTTCCATCCTTGATGTAATCAACAACTGATTGTTTACCTAATTATTTTTTGGTGGTGTGATTTAATTTGAAATCCTATGGGGCTTGGACTTCATCAGCCTCACTAACATGCTCCGATTCGACGGCTGAAGGTTTGTACAGACTAACAATTGAGGAAAGGGAAGAACCGATATGGCGATGTCGCCGCTGCAGTTCCTGTCGCTTTCCCTCATTCCATCCTTCCACATTCTGATAATATCCAGTGATTCTCGAAAACCAGTTAATACTTCCACTACCGCATCGTGGACATAAATCCAGCAATCCACCTGTTGTGGTATTACAATTCTTGCAAACACTGAGATCACGTGTGTAGCTGTAATAACCGAGTTGTGAATTCATAGCAATCCTTGCGTTCAGCTTAGCTAATGCCTCAGCATCTGGGGCTGCTTCACCTAAAAACACGTGAAATATGTTTCCTCCACTTAGAAGTGGGAATGCCTTCTCTTCTATAGAGATTTTTTCTGCAAGAGATATTTGTGCATCATAATGGAGCATGAATCCATTTGTGTAGTAAACAGGTACCTGGGTTCGCCCACCTGTTTCTAACCTCTGACGCCAATTAGTGATATCTCCTTTTACTATAGCAGCTGCTTGGTCATTGTGGTGCAATAAATCTAGAATCGCTAGACGGGTCGAACAGGACTCAGCTGGGGTTCGAGCCACAGCAAAGGGTAAGCCTGTTTGAACTGCAAATTCACCTTTAATCTTCTCCATTTCAGCAAGGACACGCAGCCCAAAACGTACAGCATCTCGGCTTTCGTGGAGCTGCAAGCCAAGATGTTGTTGAACCATTTCATTAGCGCCGACGAAACCAATAACTGGTGACATCTTTGCGATATCAAATAACATCGGAGCGGTTCCACCATTAACGCGTGGCTGCTGCATCAAGAAGGGTAGCATCCCATTCTTCATCTGGCGACCAATAAACTGTTGCTTGAGTTCTAAAACCTGCTTTGCCCGTTCCATCGCCTTTCGCATATTCTCTAGAAGAGTGGCATCATCACCCTTTGAGATATAGGCAAGGCGGGGCAAATTTATTGTAACAACTTGGAGCCCTCCCATCGAGAAGTGGGCGCCCTCCTCAAACATTACCTTGCGCATAAGCTCCTCATCATCAAGATTTTCCGTAAGTCGGAACGCGCAACATTGATAACAGTCGACCCCTTCCTCCCCACGCCAGGAAGGAATGACATTGTCGAAGTAGCTGCTACCGAACTTTGCTGACAGTTTTGCTGCTAGGAACATTGCTTTCTCGTATTCGCTTTTTGTTAGGTAATCACGGCGCAAACGTATTTCGGGTTTAGGGAAGCTGAACATTTTGCCCATGGCGTCGCCTTGGCAGTACTGTTCTAGAATGGACTCCATGAAAATCCGTGCTTCATCTGCGTAGTCTCCGTATGTGTCTGGACCAACCTTTCCTCGGTAGACAACAGGTGCGTCTTGCCATATTTTCGGGATGCCTGCCTCAAGTTGAATTGAGGAGAAAACAAGTTGTCCACCTCTACTTACGTAGGTCTCATTCGCTTCAAAGAGAATTGTTTGTGCAACTTGTTTAATTTCATGTTCGGAAAGCCCGCGGAGGTATGGGGCCATGAATACGTTGAAATTAAAGAGACCTTGCCCTCCTGCGCAATTCGTTTGCCCCGCTGCGAGGACCTTAATTAAGTGCAAAACAGCTACTGTCGCGTGGCTAGCTGGTTTAGCAACCGCGGTTCTTTCACCAGTTCCATCGCACATCAAGCCATACTTAAAGAAATATCTGGCGTCATAATCTGCACAGAAGGGTCGTGTGCCAAAGTACTCAAGATCATGAATGTGAATATCACCTGCCAAATGTGCGTCTGCAATCTCGGGGGGAAGCATTAGGAGATATGCTTCTTTACAAAGTTTGTCTGCGATTTTCTTATGGAGAGTCTCTGGATTGGCCTGCATGTTGGCGTTTTCTCGCGCCTCATATCCGCCGCCTCCGATGATGCGACTAAAATCAAATAGAGGCATTCCAACACGAGTAAGTGCGTTACGGTACACAGCATATTTGGGGCTGGTTTTCGCCTTTTCCAAGATGACTTGGTTTTGCACCTCTCGAATCAAAGGCGCGCTTATGAAGGGGAGTTGCATCTGCTGAATTCGTTGCTCTACCTCGGTCGCGATGTGTCTTGCTTCTTCGATGGGCATTGATGGAATACCGAAGAGTTCCTGGCAAAGTTTTGTTTCTCGGACTAGTGCTTCAGCTATGCGTTGGCGGTTCCAGCTGAGAATCATGGCATCACTAGTTCTTACTAGTGGAACACCGGACGATTCCTTCCTCACAGCTTGAACCCATGTGTCAAGCGACACCGAATGACGAGAATGCCTTTTTGAAGTCCGTTTCCTACGCTTCGCCAAAACCTTATCTCCCTAAGAACGATAAAAGAGAGGCTTCATCCAAATTACCTCTAGGAAACATATCTTGTTGGTGAAGCACTTTATCTCCTGACACCAAAGCAGGGGTTTGATAGATGTCTAACATCAGGGCATCGACTCGAGCTTCAGAATCCTCGACCATTCGCACCGTATGTTCAATATTATTCTCAAGGAGGTACTTCTTCAGGACCTCACATTTTGGACAGCTCTCAGAGGAGTAAACAATACAGCACATATTGACCGAACCCCGCCTGTAATCACTCGACGTTAATCACATAAAAACTGAACTTTTACTCAAAGCTGAATTTTTCACTTTTCTCTCTTGAAAGATAATCTGTTGTTTGTTGATTTCTTCTCATCGAAGGCTACAACAAGCGTTCTCCGTTAATCCTCTACCATTCTCGTTTTCTGTTGTCATCACCTTCCACAAGCGATGTCTCGTATTCAATTCTTCTCCAGGATATTTAAGGACTAGAGGGGTCCGGAAAAGTTAGCAAGAAAAATTAATTGTAAAAGTGCAGCCGCCCACTAAACTCCGAGTAACTATGATCTATCATCCCGCTATTCGCGGTCAGGCAAATGCCTTTACCTTCATCGCGTAGTGTGCGACTAAAAACCGTGAACCAGTCGATGTAAATAAAACTACCTATAAAGGTCCATGACGGCTAATGAGTAATCAAATATGACTGCCGATGCTCTCTTTTCTAACGTCAGGAAGTTAAAGACATTACTAAGTGATGTTGTTGCGCAGCATCTAGTTTCTGTTGAAAATAAAGGACTACTATTTTCTGGTGGTCTCGATAGCAGCATCTTGTTGGCGCTTCTTTCATCACATGATTCCATTCCAATTCCTCTTTTTGTATCTGGTACGGCTTCGGCTAAGGATGTCTATGCTGCTCGTAAAGCAGCAATAGCATTGGGTCTCCCAATCGAAATTCAGAATTTCACCTTAGATGATGTTGAGCGTGTCCTACACACAATCATAACTGCTGCAAACAGTACTGATGTCCTACAAGTGAGTCTTGCAATTCCGCTCTACTTCGCGATAATGCGAGCCCAAAAACTCGGAATAACTACCCTTGTATCAGGTCAAGGTGCTGATGAATTATTCGGAGGATATGCCCGTTATGAACGTCTTGTGCTAGAAGAAGAGTTACAATTAGTTTTGACTGAAATGCAAGCGGATCTCAAGACATTGAGGCGAGTAACTTATCCCTGTCAGCAGTCCCTCGCAAAATTTCACGGCATCCAACTTGTTGCTCCCTTCATGGCTCCTAGCATAGTTACCTATTCTCAATCATTACCACTCCATCAAAAAATTATTTCTACTGAACGAGGGGTCATAAGAAAACGGATTCTCCGCAAGCTAGCTATGGACTTGAAATTACCGGAATTCATCGTTAAAGCACCTAAGCGAGCTCTTCAATACGGATCAGGAGCAAGGCGCATCCTTGAGCGACTTTCTGCACGATACTGGCAGCAACGAAAACCCTCCCTTCTAGGTCGCGAAACGCGAAGCCATACCAAAATTCACCAGTTTCTCTGCCAAATACAAGAAGGTCTGTCATGATGATTCGTTCAAAAACACCAGGTCTTCTAAAGATCTGCTAGAGCATTATTTCAAGGGACTTCTCAAGAAAATCGAGAATAATATAACAAGCCCCTAGGTGAGCACTGTGTTCAGTGATTACTGCTAACATACCAATTGCTCCAATTCGACGAACTAAAAGGTGACCATTCCCGCAGCGGAGTACCAAATCCTCATAATCCCCGATTTTTAATTGTTCAGCCACCTGCTCAGATAAGGAACCTAAAGATGCAATTGCCGCTGCCAGTTCAACCTTTGCATTCTCTTCCTTCGTCATCTGAACAACGAGTGGAAATCCCTCTGGCGACATCAAAGCAGCGCTTGTAATCGACGGCTCTTTCTTCACTACATCTGCTAAAATTTCATCGATTCTTTTCAGGATATCTGGCGCCAAGGATGGTTGCATGTGTTTCCTGTGCTCTCCAGACCTTTTTATTTTTCTCCAAGAATCAGAACTGTAATTTCCAGTGGAGGATTATCATGATTTTAGTTGAACGCAGCTTTTATTAGCATCAATGCTTTCTCTGACTTCCTCAGATGCTTGGTGACTATCTTGACTGAAGAAACAACACCGAAGAGAAGAACACGAAAAACTACCAAGACTACAACTAGCAGCTCGAAACCGAAGAGCAAGTCAACATCCAAAGCCAAGCCTAAGGCTAAGCCCAAGGCCAAAGCTAAGCCTAAAGCCAAGCCTAAGGCTAAGCCCAAGGCCAAAGCTAAGCCTAAAGCCAAGCCTAAGGCTAAGCCCAAGGCCAAAGCTAAGCCTA
>JAEOTB010000025.1 GCA_016840065.1 Candidatus Hermodarchaeota archaeon
TAGCTGAGAAAAGAGGCCTACATACTAGCCTAATCACTCTACTAATTCCACCAAACCGAATAATGAGTGATGTCATAGGTAAACTAAGGCAAGAAGCCTCCACTGCCGTTAACATCAAGTCAAAGACCACTCGAAAGAATGTTCTAGATGCTCTTCAGACGATAATCGGGAGGCTATCCCTCATACCCAAACCACCAGAAAATGGACTGGCGGTTTTCTGCGGTGCAATCACACAGGGCGGTCCAGGCAGCGAAAAGATAGAGACATACATTTTCGAACCTCCCGAGCGCGTCGGAGTATTCATTTATCAATGTGCAGCAGAATTCTGGCTGGACCCACTGCGTGACATGTTAACGGCGAAGGACAGTTACGGGCTCATCTCCATCGACAGATCTGGCGCAGCCTTGGCAGTTCTTCGCGGAACCCACCTCCAAGTTGTCAAAACAATGAAGTCATTTATTCACGGGAAACATCGTGCAGGCGGTCAGAGTCAGCGCCGTTTTGAGCGGCTGATTGAGCAGGCTGCTCACGAATTCTTGACTAAGATTGGAGAATATGCCCGTGAGGTCTTTGAAGAGTTGCCGGATCTTCAAGGAATCGTTATCGGAGGACCTGGTTTCACAAAGCAGGTCTTTGCTGAGAAGGGTTATCTTGTTTCAACGCTACAAGACAAGATATTAGCAATCTTTGATACTGCATACTCTGGTGAGGAGGGTATTAGGGCTCTTGTTGAGAAGTCTGATGAGGTCCTGCGTAATCAGCGGCTAGTCCAAGAGAAGCGGATTGTTCAGCGGTTCCTTGGAGAGTTGGCTAGGGATTCGGGTAAAGCGACTTATGGAGAGCGGTCTATCAGGGAAGCGTTGGAACGGGGGGCAGTGGACACTATCCTCATTTCTGAGGGGATAGAGTATCTGCGTGTCATTGCTGAGTGTAGTTCTTGTCAGCACCGAATCGAGAAGACTATCGCCTCCAATGAGCTTGGCACCTACAAGGAGCGGCTTTCGAATCAAGCATGCCCCAAGTGTAATAATCAGTCACTTCAGATTGTTGAGACGATTGACCTTGTCGAGGAGCTCGGAGAGTTGGCGGAACAAAGCGGAGCCTCGATAGAGATTATTTCTCCAGAAACTGAGGAGGGAAGGCAACTTCTGAACTCGTTCCGTGGGATTGGAGCAATCCTCCGCTGGGCCGAATAGGGCTAGGCAAGTTTTCTTGGAGAAAGCCTTTTTAACGCTAATCCTTCCTTTTCGATTCTGTCAAGCCCGAATTGAGGTTTAGCAGCATGGGACAAACCTTTCAGCTAAAGGAAAAACGATGGAAACCAGCCATTGAAGAAGAAATACTCAAACAGTGGACCCAAGCAAAACTCTACGCTTTCGACCGTACTACAACCAAGCCAATATTCACCATTGATACACCACCTCCCTATCTTAGTGGTCCCTGGCATGTTGGTAGTGCTTTACACTACTCTCAAATCGATATGATTGCGAGGACTAAACGAATGGAAGGGTTTGCAGTGAATTTTCCTATGGGGCTGGATCGTAATGGATTACCGATCGAAGTGCAGGTGGAAAAGCACCACAAAATCAGTATGCACGAAATTCCTCGCCAGAAATTTCTCGAGATGTGCGCGGAGTTCCTAGATCGTAATGAACGCTTAACCGTCGCTCTCGCGCAACGCCTTGGCTTAAGCTGTAATTCATTCAAGCATGATGAGATGTATCGTACCGACAGCCCCGAATACCGCGCGGTTACTCAACGAACTTTCATCGAGCTCTACCACAAAGGCCTCATTTACATCGACGATCGGCCCAACAATTGGTGTCCCGTGTGCGGCACAACAATTGCAGACGCTGAAGTAGAGTACAAAGACATAGAAACCACTCTTGTAACTCTGCGTTTTACCGTAGTTGAAACGGGTGAGGAGTTGGCCATAGCAACTACGCGACCCGAACTCATTTGTGCCTGCGCTGCTGTTCTAGTGAACCCGAAGGACGAGAGATACACCCATCTTCACAACAAGACCGCCCGGACCCCGCTTTTCGAGAAAGAGGTTCCGATTATACCGCATCACGAGGCGAGAATTGAGTTTGGCACAGGAGCCCTGCAGGTCTGTAGCTATGGCGACTATATGGATGTTCGTCTTTTCCGTGAGCTGGAACTTGAACCCATTAAGGCACTTGGAGCCGATGGGAAGTTGACCGAGGTTGCTGGTCCATATACAGGGATGCGGGTTGCTAAGGCACGACGCGCTATCCTAGCCGATTTGGAGTCTAAGGGGCTCATAATCAAACAGGAAACCACCTCCCACCGTACTCCGACATGCTGGCGTAGCCGAAATCCAGTTGAATTCATTGCGATGCCGGAATACTATCTGAAACAAGTTGAATTCATTGATGATTTGAAACAAGTCTCTGACCAGATGACCTTCTTTCCCCAGATGCATAAGCAGATTCTTACTGACTGGCTGAACAGTGTTAGCCAGGACTGGCCTATAAGTCGCCGTCGCTACTACGGGACCGAGTTACCCCTTTGGTACTGCAAGAAATGCGAAAAGACGATTGTTCCACCCCCAGGCCCCTACTATCAACCCTGGCGTGAACCACCCCCATTTGATGAGTGTCCCCATTGTGGTGCCAAAGATGGATTCAAAGGAGAGGAGCGCACGCTTGACACATGGATGGATTCCTCAATCAGCTCTCTATTCATCATCGGTTATACAAAGGATGAAGACCTCTTTCAGCGTGCCTTCCCCTGCAGTCTCAGGGCACAGGCAAAGGATATTTCGCGGACCTGGCTGTACTACACCTTACTCCGTGTTTATCAGCTATTCAAAGCCCCCGCCTTCAAATATGCTTGGATTATGGGTTTTGGTGTCGACAAACACGGGAAAGGCATGCACAAATCCCTTGGCAACGTCATCGATCCCCTCCCGCGCATAGACAAGTATGGTAGTGATGCCTTCCGCTTCTGGGGTAGTCTCGAAGCCTCTCTGGGCTCCGACATACGCTTCTCTGAAGACCGGCTCATAGGTGCCCACAAGTTCCTAACCAAACTCTGGAATATTGCCCGATTCATCTCCAACTTCCCCAAAGTAAGCGAGAGTTCACAGGTAAATCTTCAACCTGCGGACAACTGGATTCTCTCTGAACTCAACCAGCTCATCCAGCGAACACGAGATGGCTACGCAAAACTTGACTTCCACATTCCTGCAAGGGAACTCCGCACATTCATCTGGGACCTCTTTGCTAGCCACTACCTTGAGCTTGTCAAGGGACGCGCTTACGGCGTTGATAAAGCGGAAGAGCAAGAGGCAGCATGTTTCACACTCCACACAGTTCTCCATGCACTTCTGAAACTCTTAGCGCCAATTTGCCCCTTTATCACCGAGAAAATCCACCGAACCGTCTACTCCCCCGATACCTCCATCCACCTCCAGACCTTCCCCGAACCCCGAGACGCCTGGACCGGAGACCACCCAACAGACCTCATCACTCGATTTAATGCCGAGTGCTGGAAATACAAGCAAGATCATGAGTTAAGCCTGCGCGCACCCCTCACAACTGTTACAGCACCCAAAGCCCTCAAAGCCTTCGCAGCTGACTTGAAGAGAATGCACCACATCCAAACACTGAAGTGTACTTCAAAGAGTAAAATAAAAATAGCACACACAAAATAGCACCAATCTGCTGGGCTGGTAGATCAGCGGTAGATCGCGTGGTTCGCATCCACGAGGCCCCGGGTTCAAATCCCGGCCA
>JAEOTB010000116.1 GCA_016840065.1 Candidatus Hermodarchaeota archaeon
CCAGCTCTTGGGGAAGCGCAGGTCAAGGACTTTGACTCGTCCGCCCATGCTGATGTTGCCGACGACAGTTGATAGGAGCATGGGGATTTGTTGTCCGAAGTTTATCCAGGGGTAGGCGACTTGGACTATATAGTGCCGGTGGGTGACATCCTTGGGTTGGCTATATTCGGGGTATGGGCCTTCGTATATGCCTATGACTTTGGCTACGTGTTTTTTTCGCATTTGGGGTGTTTCGCCGGGGACAAGGATCCAGGTGCCGGTGGATTGTTCAACGGCAGCCATTTCGCAGATGTCTTTAATGGGGAGTAATAGGGGTGCTCCGAAATAATAGGTTGCGATCACATATTGTTCTGGGTCGATTTCGTCGGGGAGAGCATTGGGTTGGCTTTCTATGGGGAGGGGTTTATCTTTTGGGGGCATGTTCTCTGGCTCCTTTGAAATTACTGGGGGAGGATTATACGAGGCGTTATTTTAGGCTTATTACTTATTGTTGTCGTTTTCGAATTCTTTAAGTAATAGCTGTTGAGAAAGGTATTGTTGAATGGTTAGCGGCAATGATTAGCTGACGAGTAGGAGGTTATTCCTATTGTCTGTGTAATCGTTGTCGGAATGGATGTGTACCTTGATGAATAAATCTAGTGCGTTGGGTCTATTGCTCGGAGTGATGGCTGTCTGTGCGGTGCTTCCTTGGGGTGCAGGGTCAGTCAGTCACGTTGATGGTATATGTGGAGCTTCGGGTGGTCGACAGAGTAGTGGTCCTGATATCTTGTTCTTTACCCAGTTTGCTGATCTCTCTTGGGAGTATCCTAATACGCGAACTTCGATTGATGAGACATATGGAACGAATTACAACTCGGAGGAACTTACAGATTATACCGGACTAGGAGCTATTCTGAATTTATATGATATCCTGGTGATTCCTGAGCAAGAGGGATCTTCCTACTCGTTAATGACTACGGTGGGTAATAGCTGGTCAACCCTTTTACCAGACTTTGTGGATGGGGGTGGAATTGTAATTGTCCTAGATTTTGCCGCGTATGGGCCACAATATGGTGTAGGTCTTTATCTCTGCCAACAAGTGGGGTTACTTACTTATGTTACAATCACCAGTACGACGTCTGGAACTCTCACTGTTTCCGCTGGATCGGATCCTCTTGCTGATGGTGTTGCATCTTCGTTTACTTCTGTCGGTGGTACCTTGAGTTTTTCTACTTCGGAGTCGACAGTTGTGGTGAGACATTCAGGTTCTGGAAATCCCGTGGTTCTCCACAAGACAAGCGGCTCTGGACACATTGTCTATTTAGGCTTTGATCTCTATCAACGCTCACCAAGTTACGATCGGATTCTGGCGAATGCAATATCCCTCTATCCTGGCGACCCATTTTCTGGCGGTTTACTCGCAAATCCTGGGATTGTACTTGTTGTTGTCACAACAGTGGTTATCGTTGTTGTTATCTCTACCATATTACTAGTCATGCGGAAACGTGGGATGTTGGTGTAACACCTCCTATCTCCAACTATAATCCTATCAGCAGCTTCCTGGGATTTCTAAGCTATGAAGTAAGCACAAAGACGCGGATTATTATTTCGATGACGAGTACAAGAATGGGCAGAATGGAAGCGAACAGAATCTTCAACGCCGCGGGCATGCGGAAACTCCAAGTGGGGCTTTCACGGTTGTCGTGAATCATTTGGCGTAGAAGTTCGATGTCTCTTCGTCGTTGTTCATGTATCTCTCGAGTTCTGCTGCTGCGGTAGGTTTGCTGTGTTTCTTCAAGGCATTCAAAGAACTCGATTGAAAGCCGGCTGTGCCCTCGTTCTAGTCCATTAAGTACTGAATCCTTCATCTCAGTAAGGAAGTTGTGGAGTGCAACTTGAGGTATTATGAAGATAAGGAAACCAGCCAATATGATACCGAATGACAACGGCCACGATAAAGGGTTAATGAGGTAGAGGTCATTAGGGTTCAGGTAATCTACTGCAATGAGGAGGATTGCTCCAGAGACGAGAATGAGGATTAATCGGTAGGTCACGCGGTAGATAAATCGACCAATAACTGAGGCGTTATCAAAGAACTGTTCGTAGGACATGAATTCCCCCTTCACTTTCTGTCCCCGGAGACGCATGATGTAGCTCCAGATACGTAAATCATCCTTGGAATCGGATAGTAGTATGATTGCCCGCATGATGCCCAAGAAAAGGTGTAGCACACCCACTATGAAGATTATGAGGACAAGCCAGTATAGACCCCAGAAAGCACCAACGAGGAAGATGAGTGGATAGGTGAGGACTCCAAAGAAGTACATGAGATGAGGGAGGAAAAAGAATATGATGGCTGCAGCGGTCGCCGCGAACAGGATGGCCAGCGCGATAAGGACGAACTCTGTTCGGTTGAAGATGATTCGCCGCAGATTGGTACGGTACCGTTCAAAAGCCGCCTCACCATTGAAGAGTTGTCGAAAGTCGTGTTGAGCTAGTGTGGATGGGCGGACCATGCTAGTGTAGAGGGCGAGTTCCTCCTCAATTTGCGTGTCGAACAAATCGAAGAGGTCGTCGTAACCTGCGACCGTGTCCCTTACCGTCCAGATGCCCATCACCAACAAAAGAATTACCGCAGTGACGTAAGGGAGCTGGGCTATCATGAATGAGTAGGAACCCTCCAAGAAAAGGCAAACATACTGGATAACTGCAGCGATGATGGGGAGTGGCAGTGTTCGCCAGTAGCTGTGGAACCAACCAAAACGGAGGATAATTGGAGTATACCATTTCCTACTGTGAGCCTTGCCTGTCTTCGGTTGTGTACTCCTTTTTTCGGGGTTAATTATTCTAGACCTCCTTAATTATCCCGCAATCTCTTGAACTAGGTTCTATAAAAAAATGAATAACCCTCCTAATTGGGGTGCTGATTGCGCTATTCCTGGGTTTCGATGAACCATTAATGTTTAAGTGGACTAAACACTAAGGCGTGAGTATTCGGTTTGGGTATGATGTGTGATGAGCTGCCTCCCTGGTGGCTATGAATCTCGGTTCTGGTACCTAATCGAAGGATTGTGAAGAAATAATGCGAAAAACAAGAATATTGAACATTCTAGTACTCGCGGTGCTCTTCTGTTCGGTATTGTCAATTGGGATGAGGTCAACGCCTGTATTGGCGCAATCCCCTACATCCATTCTAGTTTACACTCAATATGCTGATACTGATACTGGCGGTGAGTTCGCAAACACGATGGATGCCATCAATGATACCTATGGTGCACTTGGTACGGCGTTCACTTACGAAAACCTGACAGATTACACTGCCCTAGCTACTGAGATAGAGGGGCATAACGTGTTACTCGTCGTTGAACAGGAAGACGTGACTACTACTGGGCAAATGACAACTGTTGGTACAGCGTGGAATACGACATTACGGAGCTTCGCCTTCCAAGGCGGCGTGATCATCGTTCTAGACTACGGTGGCTCATTCTATGGACCCGCGATCCATCTGCTCAACGCAACGGGAATGTTGCTCTTTCAAACTTCGGTTGGCTGGGCAAATCATAACTACGCGACATTGAATACTGTCAATATTGTGAACTCGACGGATTCCCTTGCCTCTGGGGTACCGAGTTCCATGACCGCAACTGATGGCACCATGAGTGTGTATACAAATGAAGGTGTTGTTGTCGCAGAAGACAACACCGGTCATGCAGTTGTAATCCACAAGCGGTGGGGTCTCGGTCATATCGTCTATTGCGGCTTTGACTTCTTCAACCCCAATAGCAATTATGCTAGAATCCTATCGAATGCGGTCGGTCTGACACCTGAACTACCCCCTGGAATTCCTGGCTTCCCCGTTGAGGCCATTGCCATTGCCCTTGTCTCGTGCTTGGGTCTCGGTATTATTGTGCGGCGACGCCGCGAGGTGAACTAGTAAGAGGTTCACCTCCCCTCCTCTTTTTTCTTTGAGACCTGTACGCCTGCAGTGAATGTTTAAGTGCAGTGGGAGAGGTTGTGATTCTTAGTTTAGAGTCGTGAGATGCCTGAGAGTGATTCTGAATGACTAAAACGAGACTGTTTGGTGTTCTACTGTTGACGCTTTTCTTCTGTTTTTCAGCGTCTTTTCCATCGACTCAAACCCAAACTGCTGCTCAGAATTCTCTCAAAATCTTGGTCTACACTCAATATGCGGATACTGTGGTTGGGGGCGAGTTTGCTAACACTTTGTCGGTCGTCAGCGAATCGTATGGCCCTGATTTTACTTATACGAATCTAACCGATTATAATGAGCTTGCAAATGAGATTCCAGGTTACAATGTCTTTTTGATTCTAGAACAGGAGCTTGCACCCAATGTTGCTACTTTGCAGACAATTGGCACGCTTTGGGCCTTCACTCTACAGGACTTTGTCGCTAGTGGCGGAGTCATCATTGCGACGGACTGCTACTCGTTTCCAGCTAGAATCTGGGGCCCTACAATTCATATCCTGAACGAGTCAGGGTTGATGACGATAAATGGCGTAGTTGACCAATATCCCTCGGGTACGATCTCCACCCTTTCTCTTGGAGCAGCGCTTGATCCCCTAGCTGTTGGTGTCTCCTCTTCTTGGACCCCATCTAATGGAACAATCAGCGTTGAATCGAGTGAAATCAGTGTTATCGTGAAAGATGATTTTGGCAACCCTGTTGTCATACACAAGATTCTGGGTATTGGTCATGTAGTCTACTGCGGCTTTGACTTCTTCAGTAACAACTCTAACTATGATACAATACTTGGAAATGCCCTTACACTCCAACCCCTTCTTCCACCTATACCCGGTTTCCCAATCGAAGCAATCGCTATTGCCCTTGTCTCGTGCTTGGGTCTCGGTGTGCTCCTGCGGCGACGCCGCGAGATGAACTAGGAAAGGTTAGCCTCCTCTAACTCTTTTCTAGGCGAGATCCAGCCGCATCTGAAACAGCCTGTGATGCAACTTGCATTGTCTCCCTTCAAGGAGTTTTGCGAGTTCGGGATTTTCTGTAAAGGTTACTCGGACATAGTCAAATTCGGGTAGGGAGTGGGGGCGTAGTCCCTCGATGAAGTCGTCAAAGCATTCTAGGTGTTCGATTTCAAAGGGGAAGCAGCCTGGGAACTTGGGGCTGAACCGGCAGGCTCCTACGATGCGTCCTTCTCCGTCTTTTAGGGTGAGGATGAGGTGCTCCCTTTGGAGGAAACGGCGTATCTGAGCCGCTGGCATGCTTGCTTGATACCGTTTTCCAACCGTGTCGATTTCTTCCGAAAGGATAGGATGGCAGCTACACTGGTGAAGGGGTTTGAGGGTGTTGAAGGGTACGTAGAAGTGCCAAGTTGTGCCGGTAACCTTGAAGCCGAAACGCTTGTAGAGTTGCTGTGCAGGGTAATTATCATGCTGAGTATAAAGAAGGACATGGGTGACTCCCTCCTGTTCCTTGAACCATTCAATGGCGTGTTTCATTAGTATTGTACCCAGCCCTTGGCGTTGTAGTTGTTTAGCCACTCCGATACGACCCAGGTGGGCACCGGTTTCTCCGAACCTACTGACAATCAGTTGGCCAACGAGTTTTCCCTCTTGTTCTACGGCGAAAAATCCACCAAGCTCTACTCGATCACTAAATGTCGCCTCCTCCATCCTATCATCTGGAAAAATGGCTTGATCGATTCTTTGGAATGCATCCCAATCCTCCTTTCTCATCAGTCTGATTCTTGCCTTACTCGCTGACATATTGCTAACCTCCTTCTGCTTTTGTTTTCCTGTTGATAAGTAGTTGGGCAGGTAAACTTGACTTGCAACTATCGTCTTTTTATTTGTAAAAGTTGTATTGTAATCGGCTTTCTGGTTGGTGGTTTTCTTTTATGCTTTCGTTTGGGAAGAAGCTGTCATATGGTGTTGGTCGATTCGGGTCGTCATTGTTACTTGCACTCATCGAGCTATCGAGCTTTTACAGTTACTCCACACTGTTTCTGATGGACTGGTTCGTTAACGGTATAGTTCAAGCTATAGCTTTCATAGTAATTGGTTTGACTCACTGGCTTACGGGATATTACAGTGATGGGGTTGAGAGCCGCTTCGGACGGCGTAAACCCTTTGTAATCGTGGGGGCTCCAGGGCTCGCCATTGCAATCGGTTTTCTGTTTATCCCACATATCTTTCTCCCTATAGGGTCTCCTGTTCTCATATACCAAATGTTGTTGTTCGTGTATTACTTGGTCTTTCTATGTCTTTTCAAATTCTTCTACGCCTTTCTCTTGACAGCTTTCCAGGCTTGGTTACCAGAAATCGCAGATGAGCACGAAAGACCACTCATCTCTAGCATGCAGAACACCGCAAACTGGATGGGAAGTATTATCGGCTCGATTCTAGGGTTTCTAATGGCGGTTCCAGGGCTCTTCATCGCTGGGAATTCACCGACTCTATTGTTACTTATTCTCGTCGCATCCTTTGCCTTAATCGAGGTCTTGTTCTATCTTCCCTCAATCGCATTCATCAAAGAAAAACCAGATCTGGTTATCCCAGAACGAAGCATACGAGCAGAAACTGTTACAGTCCTCAGAAATAGAACATATGTGGGCTGGTTCTTGATGGTGGGTTTCCTGTCTACTAGCCTTATCGCTATAAAGGGGAACTTGATAGGGTTCATCCAGAATGTTGTGGGAATCACGACCTTTCAGGATGTCATCATAGTTGCTCTCACATTGATTGTAACCCTAATGATTTTCCTCTATCTGTGGGCCTTTCTGATGAAACGAATCGGCAAACAGCGTACAATGATTATCTCTCTACTGATACTTGCCTTCACATTACCGCTGACAGTATGGGTTGGCAGCGTACCTCTAGACCCAATAGTCAAAGGAGTTATCTATTTCATCCCAATAGCGGCTTCAATGGCAGGTTACTATATCATGAGCTATGTAGTACCTGCTGATATTACTCACGTGGATTCCTTGGTAACAGGCAGCGCAAGGGCGGGGATGTATGAGGGGTTCAAGGGTGTGCCGCTGAACATATTCCAAGCCTTTTCGATGTTCTTACTCGGGTTCCTGATGCAATGGTCTACCCTTCAGACAGGTTCTGAGATACTCGGATACCTCTGGTTTGGCCCCGTCTTTACAGTCTTTGTCATCATCTCTATCGTTATTCTGCTTTTCATCAATCTCGATCATGATTTTGAAGCTATAGGGCAGCGCCCCGCTGGTGACTTGGGTTAACGCTGCTCCCCCTCTTTCTAGCCTTATCATTATACGGCGGCACTCAAAATGCGATAGGTGCGAGTGCTCTGTGCTTGAGGATTATCTTGAGCTATACTTAGAAAACGATGAGCTGCATCAGGGTCATCAAGGTCAAGGGCGCTTTCAAAGGCTGCAAAACAGCTCGCGGACAAGCCTGCTTCTTGAGCGGCGGCTAGGTGGCTGCTGAGGCTCCCCATTCCAAAGTGTAGTTGAAGAACTGAAGGTGGGTGGAGGTAAAGGATGTTCGTACCACTACCCCGCCAGTCTTGTGCCATCATTAAGCAGGATTGCTGATAGCCTCCTTGTATCATCTGGTCGAGAACTTTTCCTGTGAGGAGAGGTAAATCAGCTAAAATTATAACGACGGCTTCAGCGCCTTTATCCTCAGCGTATTGTATGGCTTCTGTTAGTTCACCGTTAAGCCCTGCCACTGTTGGTGGAAACACGTCGTGTCCTCGCTGATGTGTTACTTCCTCTAGTTCAGCATCGCTGGTTACGACAATGATGTCCTTGATTGTGCTCGCGTTCTCTACAGCGTCTAGAACATCTTCCAGCATTGCTTGAACGAGTGCATGCCTTTGCGAATCCTCTAGTAGTGTGGAGAGACGATGCTTGGTTGAGGGAAAAAGTCGGACGGGAATAATCGCAGTAGTGGAGGGACTTGTCATCGATTGGCTCTCAACTCCCATTGACCCGAATCGGACGCCTGGGCTTAGATATATGGTTCGGTACTTTTAGTATCTATCGTTATATGGAATACTATTCTTTTAGAAAAATCCTTTTTTAATAATAAGAAATGTACTCAACGCAGGACGCTGAAATCCCATCGAAAGGCTGATAGAACCCGTCTAGGGCAGCCAGCATTTAGCTAGCCCATTCCGAAATAGGCTCCTCCAATGGTGTATTTGTCCGCATACCCGCATTTACACAGCGAGTTCTAAGAGTGAACCTTGTACAACCGCTACGAGTCGTG
This sequence comes from Candidatus Hermodarchaeota archaeon, assembly GCA_016840065.1. Classification (GTDB taxonomy): domain Archaea; phylum Asgardarchaeota; class Hermodarchaeia; order Hermodarchaeales; family Hermodarchaeaceae; genus YT-063. The sequence goes on from JAEOTB010000116.1 coordinate 8,197, forward strand.
GTCTCGCTTTCATACTTCTTACATTTTGAGCAGAATCGATACAGCATCCAAACTAATCAAACTACGGCATCTGGTTGATTAGGGTTCGAAGCCGTGGGGGCGACGGCGAAGATACCAGAATGCAGCAAGGGCAATCATTATGATTACAAAGCTGCCAGCAGCGAGCCAATAAAGGAAAGAGACATCCACATAGACTAGTGACTGGCGTGCTCCCGGAAATCCGTAGTGATACAGCTCGTAATACTCTAGAAAGATTATTCCAGTCTCTGGACGCGATTTAAAGAGAAACGGTCCAGTGCCTACGGGGTGGGGATTCTCAAAGAGGGCAGGTTGCATGATACCCTCCCAGATGTGCTTGGGAAGAATAGGTTGACTCGCAATATCGAAGAGGGCAAAGTATCCAGCGAGCGGTGTATGGATAGCTATGGTTACGTTATTTATCACCTCTATGGAGGTAAAATTGAGGAAGGGTCTTGACCAAGTAAAGGGCCACGGACCAGGTAGATTGTTCACGTAATGATAGGTGAAGTTGACATCGCTTGCACTGAATGGTGTACCATCGAGCCAGGTTGCATTGGTGACTAGATGAAAGGTCAGTTTAAGCCCGTTGTCTTCGGGTTCAACACCCCAATTGCGAGCCAGATTAGGTATCGCTTCATATGTAGTTGGATGAATATCTACTAGACGGGAGTAAAGAGCATTTATGACCAGCCAAGCGTCCTCTACGGAGGCTATTAGGGGATTAAGAGTGTCAGGGACATATGTGAGGCCGAAATCTAAGGTTCCACCAGTTCCGGAAATTTCATTGCGGTCGGTTTGCCCTGTTTTCAGCCGCGTTCGTAGAAGAGACCAAGCATTTGCTGCTCCGATGCCAGGAGTATTAATCCACCCTTCGAAACGATCAGTCCGATGAGCTGTGTAGATATAGCGAGTAAATAACGGGATAAGAGGTTGGTTCTTGGCGATGGCGCTTTGGATATCCCAGACAACATCCTGGAGGTCATTAAGCGCGATTGTAGTATCAAGTTCTTCAATAAGAGTATCAACAGTGTTCTGGCTTACGATGGGAAGAGAATCTTCAGAGGTTCAGTAGAAGGTTTCGAGCACGTCGTAGGCGATGTTGTCAGCGTGGTCACTGATACGCTCTAGATTCCTGAGACTTTCAGTGAACAGCACATCTGCTGCGGGAGCACAGATTCCCTCCTTCATCCGTTTGATGTGGGCCTTCTTGAGCTGCTTCTCCAACATATCGACTTCGTCCTCCATCTCGATTGCCATCCTAGCTTTACTTCTACTCTTCTCTTTCAACGATTCGATAGCTGTGAAATAAGTCAACTCTACTGCTTCGAATAATCGCTTTATGCCCGCTCTTCCTTCATCCGAGAAGGGAACCTTATCCTTCTCCTTTCTAATGGCGAATTCAGCGAGGTTGTTGCACAGGTCTCCAACTCGCTCCACATCAGTAATTATCCTTAGCAGCCTAATCCGCCAAAGTTTGTCTCTTTCAGTCAAGTCCTCTTCACGAATTCGGTCGATGAATTTCTCGGTCTCGTCGCAGTAATCGTCTACTTCATCCTCAAGTACTAGTACTTCTTTTGCATGATCGAGCTTCCCATCAACCATCGCGTCTTTGCTCTTGACTAGCATCTTGAGGGTTTTTTCTGCTGTCTTCACGATTTCTCGCTCAGACTCTATCAAAGCAAGCTGGGCTATTCCGAGCATCTTATCATCAAAGTAGTGACGTGGTCTGAGTTCTCCTTCTCTTACGGGAATCACCTTCTCACAGAACCAAACCAGCGCCCCCACGAAGGGAATGAACATCACACTTACAATGACGTTGAAGATTGTGTGGGCGTTAGCGATTTGTCTTTGCAAGTCTATGTGTGTCAGCCTAACAAGTTCTGTAAAGGGTGCAAGAAATGGAAAGAAAAGTATAATTCCGATGATATTAATCATAGATTGAGCTAGAGCAGTTCTCTTGGCCGGCCTTGTTGCACCAATCCCTACAATGAGTTCGAGAATACAGGTTCCAAGATTTGCTCCAATGCATAGAGCGATTGCCGCTTCTAGACTAATGAAGGTTTCACCAAGACCAGCCATTGCAATGACAAGGCTGGTTGTAGCTGAGCTACTCTGAGTTACACCAGCAATCAATGCTCCAATAAGAATACCGTAGAGGGGAATCATCCCCCAAGAAGCTACCAAAGATTCAAAGATTGGAAATTCTGAGAGCTTTCCGAACCCTCCGCCTAGGAGTTCCATTGCAAGGAATAATAATCCTAAGCTAAACACTACTTTTGCTGTGAGTTTTACCTTCTCGTTCTTTGTGATGTAACTTGTGAAGAAACCTATTGCGATCAATGCTAGATAAAAATCTACACTGATGTTAAAAGCTGCAATTTGGGCAGTTATTGTAGTCCCAATCTCCGAACCAAGCATTACATTGACAGATTGTCTGAAGGTCATTATTCCCGCATTTACTAGCCCAATCAAAGTCATGACAGTTACGCTAGAACTCTGGGTCATGACTGTAGTGCCCGCACCCACGAACATGCCTGTCACTGGGCTGTTGGTTGTCTTTTCCAGAATCTTGGATATCTGTCTACCTGATATCTTTCCAAGGCTATCGCTCAAAAGCGATATACTATACAACAGGATGGCAAGCCCTCCTATGATGTTAAAAAGAAGGATTGCAGTGCCCAAGATTAGATTCAGGAGCGATAAGGGATCCATAGATAACAGCTTCCAGCGCTGACGATTTTCACGGTATTCGATGGGGAGATTAACTGGGGTTAAAACAGCATTCCTCGTTCAAAGCAATTCTAATACCGCGAGGCGGCAGAGGTAAGGAGAATAAAGAAAGAACTGAGCAAGCGCTGAACCTAGATGAAGGATTAAGATTCTTCATTCATAATAACCTGGAACCTCTCCAGAGCGACCCTTTTCACGCGATAGTTTGATGCGCCTGAAGAGTATTGCAAAGAGATAGCCGCCAACGAAGCCGAATACATGAGCTCCATGAGCGATACCGCCACCAAAAGAGGTTACTAGAAACATTATCTCAAGAATGAAGTAGAATATGATGAAGTTCCAGGCTGCCATATCCCGTCCGGTATCACCGTAACCTGCCCAAGAGATGCGTCGCCGTGGTATCAAGTAGGCGAACCCTGCCATTACTCCGAAAATCGCGCCCGAAGCGCCGAGGGTTGGTATCAAGGGAGCCCAAGGGAAGAATATGCCCTCAAGGGTGTATGTGATTAGAATGTGGCCTAGGTTTCCAACTATTCCTGAGAGCAGATAGAAGGGTATGAAGATTAGGGGACCAAGCTCTTTTTCTACCATTCCGCTAAAGATGTAGAAGAAGTACATGTTGCTGAGGAGGTGGTAAGGGTCTGCGTGGAGAAACATGCTGGTAATCAAGGTGTGGAGATTTTGGCCTTGTAGGATTTCTGCTGGAACCATTGCAAATTGCCAAAGGGGAGTCATGTATTGTAGGATGTGGATGCTGACATTCAATAGGATTAGTGTGTAGGATACAAAGGGTCTGAACCCGATGTCGTAATCATCATAACTCAATGTTGATCAGCTCTCATGAATATGGGAATCAGGTGAGACCTTGATGATTCATATTTCTTGTCCTTCTTCATCATGGAAAGGTCGGAAAGGTTATTTGTTACCACAACAATGCCGGTGGTTGGTGTTTCTTGTGGCCCTCCGTGAATTCCTCTACCCCACTCTTGAGCTCAAGCTTATACTTGCCCGCCGCCTTGATGCAGATACAGCTGCTGCCAAGCATGGAGTACTCTCCCCCGCTTACAGGGAGGCAGCTGCGAAGATAATACTCTCCGTCCCAGATGCGCAAAGGCTAGATGTGAAAGACGGTGATGCCGTGCAGGTCACATCGAAAACTGGAGAAGTGGTGGTTTTAGTCCATATCGATGACAAAACACCTGGAGGTTTGGCTATTATGTCCCCAGGCCCCTATGCTAATGCTCTACTCCCGGCGTCTCTACCGCACCAAGGTATTAGCATTACACTCAAATCCACCGATTCTGCAGTAACTCTAGTTGAGAAGCTTCCTTGACGGTTAGTCTTCTTTCGGCTCTTCACGGGGTTCTTCCTTTGAGGGTTTCTCCAGTTGTCCCCTTTCGAACTTGTATCGGAGTCGCCAATCTTGGCGTAGCTGGAGCTGGATTTTCCTTATTCGTGCTTTAGCTTCTTCGCGAACTGCATCGGCTCTTGGCCAGTCTTCGGTAGAGGTGGGTAGAGTTGTAGGTTTGGTGCGTGATTGAATCTTGATCTGTCGTTCATATTGGTTGCTGGGTGGAGCTTGCTTGCCAACGAGTATGTCGAAGAAGAGACTGGCACGGGCTCGTTCCCAGGCGCGTGCTTTCTCCAGCGAGGAAAGCCGGTAGCTTTCTCTGGTAACTCTTAGTACTTGTTCTGGGCAGGCGTTCTCACAGGCACCACAGAAGACGCAGATATCCTCCTTTACTGCGAGTTTCTGTTTGTCTCCTGTTGCATAGATTGCCTTTGTTGGGCAGATATTAAAGCAGTTAACGCAGCCTGTCGGGTCGCAGCGTTCTAGGTGTTCAATGTGGACTTTTCCTGTGAGGGGTAGAGTGACATCCAACGCCTCATAGGGACACTTCTGCGCGCAGAGAGTACAATCTACACACTTCTCGTCGTCGATGGTGAGTTTTCCCTCTACTTTGGGTTTCCGGACAGTTCGGGGGGGTGCGGATGTGCAGGTAACCTTGATGGCTTCAGAGGGGCATATCTCTTCGCAGAGCCCACAATAGTCGCATTGTTTTGTGTCGACCCTTATATCCACCGCGGGTTTGAAGTCTGGAGGTTTAGGTTCTTCATCTTCTAACCAGTAGATGGTGATACATTCGGGGCAAAGGAGTTCGCATAACCCGCACCATGTACACTTGTCTTCTGAGATTTTTATGGTCCCCTTTGCGTCTGGGCGGCCTTCTGCTACGCGTTTTGCGGCTTCAGGGTCCTTGTATTTTACTAGTTTGGTTTTCGGTTTGACCTTCACATCCACACTTAGAGCGTCTCTTGGACAGATTTTTGCGCATAGCAGGCAGGGTGCACACTTCTCCTCATCGAGGACATGATGTCCCTTTAATCGGGCGTATTCAAGTTCAGCTGGTGTTTCATCAAAGTTAGCCTCGAGAGCGTTGAAGATACAGGCTGAGTCACATAGACCACAGAAGGTACATTTGTCCTCATCGATTAAGATCAGAGGAGCGCCCTCTAGACGTTTTGCTGCGACCTCTTGCACTGGTCCCATCGTGATGGCTTCCCAGGGGCAAGGCAGGCAGAGGCTACAACCCACGCAGCGGGCTAGGTCATATTTTAAATCCTTGGCGAGAAGGGAGGTCTTCCAATTATAGCGTATGTTGGTGTCGTCGAGGATTTCGGTGGTTACCTCTGGACGTTCACCGACAATGATGCGATCTCGCTGGGCCTTTGTCACTCGTCTTCATCCTCCTTTTCCACTAGTTCGGTACCTAAGGGTCCTAGACGAGTGATTTGGTTGACAAACTTTGTGATGTGGTCAGCTAGTTGACGGCCATCAGATGCAGGTGTACTATCTAGGAAGAGACGGCGTTGGTCTATGCTTGCCTCGGCAAGAAGCGGTACCAGATTCTCAACTCGGTTACGAGCCTTTGTGAAGCCAGTTCTGTGGTGACAGTCCTGCTCGGGGCATCCCAGGACTGCTACACCATCCGCTCCTTGACTGAAGGCCTGAAGGATTAGAATGGGGTCAATCCGAGCTGCACAGGGTACTCGGATAGGGATTAACTGAGGTGGGAACCGGATTCGTTCTATGCCTGCAGTGTCTGCAGCAGCATAGGCACACCAATGACATAGGAAGCCGATAACTTTGGGTTGCATCGGGTTGTTCTCACATGCCGCCTTTACTGCTGCCGACAATTGGCTGTGGGTGTAGCCAAATAAATCGAGGGCACCTGTTGGACAGGCGGCAACGCAAGCCCCACATCCGGTACACGCCAGTTCGTCAATTACTGGTGTATTCTCCTTGGAGAAAGTTATTGCGTTCGCATCGCAGTTCTGTTCACAGAGTCGGCAGCCTTGACAGAAGCTGGGCTCTGCTAGAAAGGCGGAGTGGACCTCGATGGCAAGCTTCCGTTTAGCGAGGAGTGAGGAGACCTTCGCGGCTGCTAGCCCTGCATGAGCCACGGTATCTGCAATGTCCTTTGGTCCCTGAGCGGTTCCCGCAAGAAAGATACCTGCAGAATAAGTGCCTGAGGGATCAAGTTTGGGATGCTTCTCTAGGAAGAACTGATTCGTGTCTAAGGGCACTTTGAGAAGTCCAGCTAGAATGGGGTTTGTGGGTGTGGGGTCGATGCCAACACTCAGGACTGCCAGGTCCACGGATATCTCCATTGGTTGGCATAACTCGGTGTCCTCTGCTCGGATAATCAGTTGATGGGTTTGAGGGTCTTCTTCGATTTTCCCAACTCTGCCACGGATGAATGTGATGTCGTGATCCAAGGCCGCTCGCTCGTAGAACTCTTCAAAGCCTTTCCCGAAGGTTCGCATATCCGTATAGAACACATACACCTCAGTGTCGGGTTCGGCTTGACGTAGCTGGACGGCTTCCTTCACGGCGTAGGTGCAGCAAACTCGGCTGCAATGAGGACGATTTATTCTTTGATCTCTGCTTCCAACGCATTGTACGAAAGCGACTCTTCGAGGTGTTTTTCCTGTGGAGGGACACACCACCTGGCCTTCTGTTGGACCAGCGGGGTTCAGGAACCGTTCTAGCTCGGGTGCCGTTACCACATCACGATACTTGCCATAGCCGTACTCGCCGAGTATTCGGGGGTTGAAGGGTTGGAAGCCCGTCGCCACCACGATTGCACCTACCTTGAAAGTGTGAGTTTGTTCAGTGTCGTCAAATCGCAGAGATTCCTTTTCGCAGACACCAACGCAGGACTGGCAGCCTACACATGAATCCATGTCGATGTGGGGTGCTAGTGGGACGGAGCTTGGATAGGGTCTGATGATGGCACGTTGATTCCCTAAGCCATAATTGTAATCGCTAACCACTTCGACTGGACAGATTTCCAGGCAACGATTACACCCATTACATGATTCTAGGTCCACATAGCGGGGCTGCTGTTGGACGATTACCTTGTAATCGCCAGGGGTGCCTTCGACTGCTTTCACTTCGCTAAGGGTAAGAAGCTGTATCCTTGAGTGATTGTCTACTTCAGTCATGAGGGGTCCAAGGATACAGAGGCTACAGTCTAGTGTGGGGAACAGTTTGTCCCACTTTGCCATGTGGCCTCCGAGGAAACCGCTCTTCTCTACAAGCACTGTCTTGTATCCAGCATTGGCAAGGTTTAAGGCAGCTGTGATGCCAGCTACTCCACCACCGATTACCAGCACCCTCCTTGTGATTGGCACAGTAACCTTGTGGAGGGGGAGGCTGTGTTCAGCCATGAGTAGAGCCGCATCAATCATTACTTGAGCCTTTGTTGTGGCTCCTCCGGGATCGTCCCAGTGAACCCAACTGCATTGTTCGCGAATATTCGCGATAACAAGATGCCCTCGATTGAGTTTAGCCTCCTCTACTGTTTTACTCATGAGCTCTCCGTGCAAACGTGGGGAACAAGCAGCTACAACGACTCGTTCTACCTTATGTTCTCTAATTGTATCTTTAATTAGGTTCAATCCTTGTTCTGCGCAGAAATGATCATCAGTTACCAGGAGAAGGTTGGGGAGTCCCTCATATCGTAGTTTCAAAGTGGCAAAATCTATTATTCCATCGATGTTGCTGCCACATTGACATAAGAAAAGGGCTGTTCTGTGAGAGGGATTTTTTAGTTTGAGCTTATGGGAATCCCTCTTGACTACTTGTTTTGTAGGGGGGTTTTTCTCCTTAGCTCTTCGTGGCACTTGTCGTCACCGTCACAATTCTCTTTCTGATGTGCACGCTGAATGTTTTAATCCTTGTTTATTTACGAAATCTTGTTACCGAGTTGTAGTTGCCGAAGAGATAAATGGGGTTCCTCTTGTGATTGTTATTTCAGCCATTGACTCGGTGTTGGCGTTATGGCAAAATTGAATCCGATGCAGATATACAAGTTACTCCCGAGGACAAACTGTAAGAAGTGTGGGATGATATGTATGGCTTTTGCTACACGCCTAGCTCTCCGGGAGGTCTCACTGGAGGAGTGTACACCGTTGGCTGAACCAGGGTTTGAGGAGCAGCTAACAAAGCTTCAAGAAATGATTGCTCCCCTATTAACTGCTGAGGAGACTGGAATCAAGCTTGACGAAGAGAAATGTTCAGGTTGTGGGAACTGTGTTGTGGTATGCCCCGTGGATGCAAAGACAGAGCATGATACAGCATTCGGTAAGGCAGCTCGTACCGGTGAAACGGTGTTCCGGGTAGAGAATGGCATAGCCTTGATTATTAACCTGAGCAAGTGCCGACGATTCCCACCTGACCGTGTGAATTGTCGTGTCTGTGAGCAAGGCTGCTCTGCCGGTGCTATTGAGATATGGTAGACAAAAAACGGGTGAACTAGGCGATGAAGGATACTGTTTGTACTGGATGCTCACTCTTCTGTGATGATGTTTGTGTCAAGGTAGAGAAAGACAAAATAAATTCCTTAGGACTCTGCAGACTGGGTCAAAGTTATTATGAGTCACTTCTCAACCCAGATCGTCTCGTAAAACCCCTCCTACGAGTCGATGGCGGCAAGGGAAAAGAAAGTTCCTATGATGAAGCTTTGGAACATGCAGCTAACATTCTTCGAGGCAGTAAGAGGCCGCTTCTTTTTGGTTGGTCTAAAAGCCCAAATGAAGTTATCAAATTAGGGTTAAAACTTGCCCGTAATTTGAGAGGGAGTTTTGATAGTACTGCTAGCCTTGAGTACGGTTCACTCCTTGAACACGGATTTTCAGGTGGAGAAGCGAACCTTGTCAGCTTCGATGAAGTACGCAATCATGGTGAACATGTTATCTTTTGGGGTGCAAACCCTGCAGAGAGCCATCACCGTCTTGCCAGCCGCTTCGCTGTTTTCCCCATCGGTGACAAGGTCCCCGAGGGTAGAGAAAGCCGAACAATAACCGTCATTGATATCAGAGAAACAGAATCTATTCGCCTTGCCAATCACCAACTCGTAGTGAAAGGTGATAAGGCAGACGCTGAATTTCTCTCAGCATTGCTAAAGGAACTTGAAGGAACAGACACCACACCACCAGATTATGTTGCTGGTATTCCTGCAATTGAGTTTCTCAGCCTTGTCAAACAGCTCAAGCTTGCAGATTATATTGCAATATTCTATGGAAACGGGTTATTACACTCACCTCATACTGATACCACGCTTCCCTTACTGGCAAAGTTAGTCTCCATACTCAACACGGAAAAACGAAAGTGCACATCACTCCCCCTAATATCTCATAGCAACACAATAGGTGCAGTGAAAAGTTGCCTTGCAGACACCAAACTACCCTTTGCCATTGATTTCAAATCAAATTCACCAGTATCCTTCTCACCCCTACAAAGCCTACTATCAAACGACTTTGATGCAGGACTAGTTGTTGGTGTTGATGCACTGAGTTTTCTACCTGGGCCTGCTGCCCAGAAGCTAGCAAAAATACCTATAATCGCCTTATCCTCTCTTCCTTCTTTGACAACCCAACACGCAGAAGTTGTAATTCCAAATGCACTTACTGGTGTGGAGGCAGAGGGCACAGTTAATCGCATGGACGGAGAATCCCTTACCCTGAAACCACTCCATTCACCTCCCAAAGGTCTGTTAACTGAAGAACAGATTCTTACTCAGCTGCTACAATTTGGATCCGATTCGAGCTGAGCACAATCGCCCCTAATTGCCTCTGTAAGATTTGAAAGGTTTTTAATGCATTCTTGAGTATCTAGCTCAGTGAGAAGGATGCTCCACCGATTGTATTGGTCCTCCATGATGATTACTGACAATATCATGTCGCTTCGGGCTGGGAAGACTGTTTCACCGACATTCATTGCGCAGCTTCAACGTTTGGTCCCCGGTGTGAACCTTTCCTCTCTTGATATCGAAGGCTATGAGAAACTCCTCGCGGACATTAAACATCAGGTGGGTGACAGAGAAAGAGCAGTTGTTGACCTAGCTGTCGCCTTGAATTACTTGAGGTTCAAGGTCGAAGGAAGAGATGTACCCCTTAAAGGGAGCTATCCGAGGCAGATAGAGAAGGCGATAGCTATCTTGGCTCCGAGCGCAGAGGAGTTCATTCAGATTATGCTGGAGCCATCTAAAGACAAGCTTGTTATGATAGCCAGTGTAACCTATCTACACTACATTGTCGAAGGGCTTGTTTTTTCATTAGAAGAGGAACGCGTGGCTTCTTTCTCGTTGGGTGTGGAACAAGGAGTGGGATTGTTTCTGGGATTCTTGCAATCAATGGCTAGTGATTTTCCCACAGAGTTCGGACGAAGTAGCATAATCCAAAGCACTCGTCACCTTTTCAAGAGTGAGATTTTCGAGAAACTTCTACTACTTGGCTCATCAAATCCTGAGAAAGGGCATTTGTGGGTGAGCTATCTGAAGGCAATCCTTGATAAAGACCACATCAAAGTTGAGCAATGTATCGACGAGATACTGAGATTTTATCCTCTCCTCAAAGAGTCTCTTGCCTTCTATTCGAAGGCGGCTTTGAGAGTCTCTGGTGAACACTTGAATCAAACTACAATGGTGGCGATTAGACCTCTTTGCCTGCAAATTGGAGCATCAATTGCTGGGCTATAGAAGATTGAATACGGGAGTTAGAACTAACTCTTGAAGTGGGTCTTTCGGTAATGAGAATAGTTTAAGCGATAATATGTACTGCTAGCTATCTTGTTGTGTTGAAAGTGAAGATTGCAGTTTGCGGTAAAGGCGGTGTCGGTAAGACCACTGTATCAGGAACTCTTGCTCGATTACTCGGCCGGGAGGGAACGAAGGTACTGGCTGTTGATGCAGATCCTAATCACACTCTATTTCTTTCACTCGGTATTCCGCCTGAGGTTGCTGAGAAAATTGTACCCCTAACTGAAAACGATGAGCTGGTTCAGGAGAGAACGGGAATGGAGGCGGGGCGCAGCTTCGGTGGTATGTTCAAGCTTAACCCGCGTGTGGATGATTTAGCAGCCAAATTTGGTGTTCCAGCACCAGACAATGTGACGCTCCTTGTGGCAGGAACTGTTCAGATTGGCGGGTCTGGTTGCATGTGTCCTGCTGGGGCCCTCCTGAAGGCTCTTATACGCCACCTAATCGTTGGTAGTGGTGAAGCTTTCGTGATGGATATGGAGGCTGGTATTGAGAACTTGGGACGGGGGACAACCCGAGGGATGGACGCCCTCGTCATTGTTGTTGAACCAGGATACGGTGCGATAACTACTGTAGGGCGGATTCAGAAACTAGCTCGGGACATCGGTGTAGATCGGGTGTTAGCCGTTGCGAACAAGGTCACCAGTGAACAGGACCGCAAGACAATCGAAGCTGCCCTTGCTGAACGCGGTGTTCCTTTACTTGGTGTTATTCCTTTTGATAAGGAGATTCATGAGGCAGGTCTTCTGGGGAAGGCACCCCTTGACCACGCGCCAGATAGTCTGGCGATGCGGGCTGTACAAGAGTTCTTGGGAGAACTCCGAGTGATTCTTGGTTAACAGTCTCAGTCTTGCCAATTTGTAAATTTTTTCATTTTATGTCTAGTAATATATACATACAACTACGAAAAGGTAAGCTTTAAAGGAAACATGAAGGATGGTGTATTACCGCTTTGCGGTTAACCAGAAATGGAAGTAAAAACATTGGCTTCTGAACTGAAGAAATGGGGCGAACTTCTCGCTCTCATCGGTTGCATCATCTGTCTAATCGTTGGTATCCTTGATCTCTTGTTTGCACTTATACCCGGTTGGCTGTTCATCCTCCCCAGCACCGGTATTGGTCTTGGTGTTTGGTTCCCCGGTTTTGAGATTATTGCAGCGATTCTACTAATCATCTTCTCAATAATCGGTCTCGCAACCTGTGGTGTTATCAAGTTCCCCATCAAATTTGACAAGAACTGGATCTGGCTATTGATTCTAGGCATTCTACTCCTCGTCTTTGGCGGTATTTGGGGTGCATGGCTAGTTATCATTGGCGCAATCCTGTTACTTGTAAATGATATGAGTTAAGAGAGGCAGTTCTACATTGCCTCCCTCCTCCTTTTTTTCCACTCCCACCTCTTGATAGAACGTTAATCCTAGTAGTTGAAGTTGTGTCCGAAAATCTCAGGACCTTGTTTCCATGAGCTTCCTGAAAAGTCCATGAAGAGTTGGATGTGTCCAAGGGTACGGAACCCTTGATTATAGAAGAAGTGAATCGCGGCTTGGTTTCGAGCAACAGGGCGTACATTCAGGAACCTGAATCCTCGCTGCTTAGCGACAGTGATGACGGTTGCTACTAGTTGTCGCCCAATACCTTTTCCTCGGTGAGATCCACTTACAATAACTGGTTCGACCTCGGCCTCATTCTCCTTGACAATCAAACCCACCAGCCCCAAGACCTTGGATTTATGAACCGCAACCCAAAGGTTGTCTGGTCCAATCTTGGTGAGGTGCTCATCAAAGGCATCCTCAGGATTTTCTCCACCAATGGTGGGCTCCTGGTATATTTCTCGGTGCCACTCGGTTAGCTCCCTCCAGAGCCCCCGGCATTGCTCTCTATCGCTTTGCAGATATTGACGAATTTCTACTTCGACCATGGAATCGACTCAATTATTGTGCGTTTACATAACTCTAGAACTTGATGGGTTTTTATAGAATTTTCTAGAAACACAACCTTTGAGGGCGGCTAACTGGAGGGGTGAAAATCTTTGGAGTCAACTATTCCTTGCTCTGCCAAGTTCGTATTGAATCTGCAGCCCTAGCGCTGCTTTTGGGTTTGGTGTCCCTGAGGATTCACTTAGAAGTGGAGCCTCTAAGGGCGGCGGCTAGATCCAAGTTCATTGCCAAGGGATTATTACAGAGCCACTTTGTTTCAGTGAATTTTACGAGGCAGAGGCTTGGAACGCAATCTACTAATTAACTAGTTTCGGCCGCCGCCAGACCACCCACCCCCCTACTTGAAAGCCGGCGAAGGAAAAGTGGGGAGCTTAAATAGGCTTCGCTGAATAAGACATTCCCTATGATGACCAACTCGGTGAATGACTCCACATCGGGTACAGATTTCTTTTGTCTCCCCAAAATGTGATTACCAAGGCAGATGTAATCAGTGGGTATGTTCTTCAGTTCTCTAGGGTCATCTAGGTTGTCGCCGCAGAAGTGGCTCGAGGGTGCTGCACAATCATGGTCAGCCCCTCATATCTTCTCTTGAAAGTGAAGGATTGGCAGAAAGAAGAAATGCCGCCTGAGTCTAAGCCTCAGTGGAGTTCCGATCTTTTTTTACTCTCCCAGCTTTGCTGTCTTTACCGCGACTTTTTTTACACCTTTCGGCTTGGTGTTCTATCGCTCAGCTAGCCGGTCGCCAATCAGCCTCTTCGTACAGTCTTTGGCGTTTCACCGTTTTTGATTGGGTTACGGTGTCACTCAGCACGGTGAGGCTCAGCACATCCATTGTAAGCGTGCTCCTCAGACGGCTCGTATAATATGGATGCCGCGGTATATCAATATTGTTAATATCACACTATATTGTTACATAAATCAAAGTGGTTAGAGTCTTTCGAATAGCGGCTTGATTGGATAATCAACCTTTCTAATTTCTAGCTATGGCTCGATGATACCTTTAGCTCGTAAAATAGTGTCAAGATATCTGTGAGGAGGAATTTCAATGACAACTCCTCTGTCGACTTGGACGATGTAGATAACGTCGATTTCCACTTTGGCCAAGGCTACGAAGGGGATTGGAGGGGAAGAGTAGTAATCATCGCACAGGATCTTTAGTTGCTGTATTTCCTTGGAGGTTCGTGCTGAGGGTGGACGGAGCAGAACTCGAGGGACTTGTAGAACGTGATAGCTGGGAGTGGCTAGGATGAATCTTTTCGCGTGGCCGCTGTATCTGGCGATTTTTGCGGATATCCGTGCTTGCCGGTAACGTTCAGGTAAGAGTGCGGCGTCTGGAGGCACAAATCCTGTTTCTATTTCAACGACTACTGTTTCTCCTTCAAAGGTGTCAGCGTCCTCTTGATCGGTTTCTGTTGATGGATTAGGAGGGTTTAGTTGAACAGCGAAGATATCTGCAATGAGGTTGCTTGTACCTAGCTTCTGCTCTACTGCCACTTGATAGCCCTTCTCTAGGAGGTGCCGGGCGCATAAGAGTTCGATGACTGAATGGTTGATTTTCACTAATCGCCGCTTGTTAAGGCTTACCAGAATCTTCCTTAGTTTCTTTAATTCCCGCATCACGGCTGGATTGGTTATTGGCTCTAAACGGTTTAGTAGTCGACTTAGATCTCTGGCGAATTTGCTCTGAGCCATTTCATCACCCTTGATTGCACCTGTTCCTTTGAATCGATGAATGTTGGGAACATCTCTCTGAAAAGCGCCTCCCAATCATCAAAATGAACCCTTGTTTCAATTGAGCCACGGATTCTCTCCTCTTCTTACAATATACAAGTTGTGTATCAGGAATAAAAGGAGCCGCCCCGGCTTGTAGTTACAGGGCGGCCAGTTGGAAAAGTAGTTCTGTACTATTTGTGTTTTCCTCGCCCTCTTCCTTTGGATTTACCTCTTCCTTTGGCTTTATGTTTAGCGTGTCCCTTGGCTTTCCCGCGACCACGGGCTCCGTGACCTCTTTCTTCGTCGTCTTCGCGTTCTTCTTCTTCTTTCTCCTCTTCTTCTTTCTCCTCTTCCTCTTTCTCCTCTTCTTCTGTAGCTTCGGTTTCTGTCTCTGGTTTTGGCTTCGGTTTCGGTGGGCGACCTCGGAGTATGTCTATGATTCCGCTTACGGTAGGTCTTTCTTCTTCTCCCTCTTCATCGGAGTCTAAATCGATTGGCATGATTTAACATTGCTAACGGAGCTTTATATTTCGATTGGTTTTCCCTCCTTCATCACATAATCTTCCAGTTTAGCATGTATTCCTAAGATTGATGAATATTTAGAAGAAAAGACCGCCCCCAGAATGTGTGGCGGAAATGGCAGGTATCTTGAGAAGCTGTTCTAGGCTATTCTAATCTTCTCATCCTATTCCTTTGACCTCTCCTTTTCTAATGGTGTGATACAAACTCTTCCCTTTTAGCACTTCTTTTATTCTGCGGTGAAGCTCTCTGCTTCGATTGCATCATATTTTAGGGTCTCACCGAATTCAGCTAGGAGTTCTTCTGCCTTCTCAGAAAAACCATACTTACGCAGTGCCTTTAATGCCACATGAAGTAGTCGTTTTGCGTGCTCGAAGTGTTCATCATCCTTGAATCGTTTCCAGCACTTTATGAGGAGAGCTATAAGAGCCCAAGAAATTACGGCGCCTTCGTAATCGTAGGTTACTAGGCTTGGAACTGTTATCCTATTCAGAGCGATAACCGCCCTCGTCAATGGTTCAAGCATCTTCCCAGACAAGAAATCAGCAACCTGGCTTAGGTTGAAGGTGGCAGCGATTATATCATCTCTGCAGAGAATTCCTTGTGAGAGGAAATACTTGTATACATGGATTTGTGCTTTAACGCACCGATTTAGAATTTGGTTTCTAGCGTCACCTTCGAGTACTTTCGAGACTAATGCTGCAAGCGTGTTGGTTAAATTTCCAATAGTGGTAGCGTACCCACGGGGATTTGTGGTTTGTTCGCTGATAGCACTCTGTGTGTGCATAGTACGAAGCAGCAGGTAAGTTAGCTGGACTTCCTCTTCTTGAAGTTCGTTATCCATAGTTAACATCGGGATGAGGGCGTTGGTTACAGCGAGGAGGGTTGAAGTATCGATTTCCTTCTTAAGCCATTCATCAGACAACACTGCTATGACATCGCGTAAGAACTCAGTTATCTGTTTCCTAAATTCCTCTCTCTCAGGAATTATTAGCATCTGGTAATACTCTGCGATGGCGACTGCAAGACTTTGAAAGGCACTGTCAATTGTAGATGTGAAAAGTGGTATTTCACTATGGAGCAACTTCCTGAAATATTCCTGATAAATTCTAATGATTTCGGAAAGCATCTCTTTCCGCTCAGAAAGGGTTAGGATGATAGACTCAGATAAAGCAGTATGTAATGCGAAATAGGTTTGGAGATCAAGTGACCCAGTAATACCAAGTTTACGAGCTTCGAAGCCTCTGTCTCCGAGGAGCCGACGGAGAGAACCGGATTTCAGTGTTTTTGTAATTTGGTTAAGAATCGTATTGATTTTGTTCTTCCACATGCTGAGGGAAGATCGAAACTGGTCATAGCTAGTGATTGAGTAGAGTTTGTCGAAGATATGGGATCTCTCAATAATAGCATTGATGAAGGTAGCGATGATTGGAGATTTAGTCTCAAAGTATTTTTTCATCTTCGCCGCAAACTCGGGGAGCATCATGATTGTCGGTTCAACAAAGAGAAAGGCATAGATATTGCTAGTCTCGTCATCAGCGAAGTCAAATTGTTCTGCAGCCTTTTGGTATTGCTCTCTGTATTCCTCAGCAGATATTCGTCGATCCTTATACCAGACTGCAGCCTTGGCAAGCTCGATAAATGGATTATCTGTGCCCGGTAGTGTTTCAACGATTGATTTCAAAGCAACCAAGGTGGGTGCCGTTGTTCTTGTCATAGAAAGGGCGAGTAAACCAGTTTTTATCGCTAAGATTTTGGCCACGGATATGTCATGGTCAATGGCGACAGCGCAGGCATAGTCAAAGGCTCCAGCTAGCGCATAGTCTATTGCCTTTTGGAGTTTACCGTTCACCTTATTGTCAAAGGTTGACCACTCCTTCTGTTCTCCCTTATCAGCCAGAAGTATTTGCCTGTCAATCTCTTGAATTATCTTCGTAAAACGCTTATCTTGTTTTATGGAACGTAAAAGAGGCTCCCAATTATCTGCTAGAATGGTTCTGAGTTCCACATCAACGCTGTCTTCTAGGTAGCGATCAAGAATCTTGTCAATCTGCTTTGCTATTGCAGCGTCACCTCTTCCCCCTGGCTGCTCAATAACTGATTTATCAATATCCTCGGCTATGATTCTGATCAAGCTCTCTAAATGCTCAGCAGCTCGTGAGACAAGGGCGACAACCGTGAACTCCTTTTCAGATTCAGTCACGATTAACTTATCGTCTTTGAACTCCAACATACGAACCTCTCCGCTCCCCATTATCATCGATAGACCCTTTACTACCTCGATCATGCCGGTCAAGAAGATATTACCCTCTTTTTCGAGAGTTGTACGCAATCGGAGAGGAATACCGCCCTTGCTTATCACTCCAATTAACTTGATCATCACAAGAACCCTCAACTAGCTGCTTTCATTCTTATCCTCTACAATAAGGATATTTTATTCTTGCCTTGTGAGAACTAAGAATCATCCCCTAAGAGCTAGTACATTACAGTTTCTGTTCCGGTAATGAAATTGCGTCAATCGAGCCGGTAATACTGGATTTTTAATAGAAAGCTTTATTTCGAGAGAGCTGTATATATGGTATGAGGAGTCTATAGACTCCTCTAGCCTCCGGGAGGTGCGCCCAAGTGAACGAAATTGCGATAAAAATCCGTGATTACCTCAAGGTGGCTAGACAGCGTCGCAGATCCAAGGAGTTTTTCTCTGCGGGCACCTTCTATCAACGAGCAGCCAAGGTTGCGCTCCAAGCGAGAAGATCCCCAAGCCGCTATTATAACCGAGCCTTAGAGTGCTATAGAGAAGGTCTGGAAATCTACATGAACGATGAGGCTTTTTCAGAGGCTGCTGACACTCTTGAGCGTATTGCCCAAATCCACGAGCTAAACGATGAAACTGGAATTGCTGCTGATTTCCGTCTCAGGGCAAGCTTTCTCAGGCTCAAGAACATAGAGGTCCTAATGCGTTAGGTCCACTGGACTGGGTATTTTTACAGGGAACCTGATAGTAGGCTATTTATTGGTTCCGCCAAAACGCTTTTTCCGTAAACCAACATATAGGTAGAGAGAGGTATCTCACCATGATTGATATAATCCTACTCGTTCTGACTATGCTAGCTCCCGGCACCCTTATAGTATCCTCTATAACTGTTGGTGGCTGGTTTATCGATACTCTCCTCGGACTCTCAGATAAAGAGGGTAGAGACATCCAAAGCTGTGGACGAAACTTTATCAAGTTCCTTCAATTCTTCGGAATGGCCTTCGGCATCATCTGCTTCGCTGTCATGGCTGGCGTCCTGGTTAAACCCTTCTACCCTCCCTTCTTTGCATTATACAACGACCCCTTTACATTGGTACTACTAGGAATACTCGGATTCGTCCTACTCATTGCACCCCTAGCGAAGTATCCCTGGAGCGCGATATTCGGTCTACTTGGCGGCTTAATTGCTGCAATCGCCGTGGCATATTTTCTACCTCCTGAAATTGTAGTTATACTACCAATCTCTCTCAAATGGATATTAATCGCTATCTTCATCATTGTAGGTCTGGTAATTTTCATAGCGTTCAAATGGATCGAGGATCTCACCAAGGCTTTCGCTATGCTTCTGGCTTCTCGTCCAGTTACATTCATTCTGTTGATTCTCGGTATCGTCCAAGGTATAGCTCTCCTCATTCTTCCCGGCGGACTATGGTTCTTTGTACCTTAAGATCCACTTATGGGGACTTGGATCCCCACCCTTCTCTTTTTTCCGTGATGAGGAGTTTTATCTGCGAATCATTATCGTATAGGTTTGCCCCTTCGCAGGGTAGAGAGTTGTGACCTTCGGAGCCAGTGTAGATGTAGTTACTAGGAACTGAGTTGCTGCTGTTGTGTCTCCGCAGACAGGAAGCACGTAGTCAGGTTGTAGGGCTGCTGTGATTGTTGCTGCCTGTTGAGGGTCGAGGACACCATTCTCTTCCCCGGCAACAGGTACACAGAGGAGGTCTGGAACTTCTGCGCCAAAGTATGCGTATGTGTTTGCTCGACCGAGATGAAGAACACGTGCCTTTTCGCTTGAGATGTAAAAGGTGGAATTTCGAGAGGTAAGTGTTGTTTGGGTGCTTTCATAGGCAGTTACTGTTATGCCGGAATCACTGGTTATGGATTCTCCCGTCTCTAAAGATACTAGATTATCTCGAGAGGCACCCTGCTCCCTGAGCAAGGAAATGACATCAGGATTACCAATCGCCTTCACTCCGAACTTCTTGACTACATCGATGGCGTTTCCTAGGTGGCTGATGTGGGGATTTGTGATGAGGAGAAGAGCAGGGTTGACTACATCGAGGTCAACAAGTGATTCTCCATCGATTATTCCTGGATCGATTAAGACCTTTTCTAAAAGATGGAGTTCGACCGCAGCGTGCCCAAAAAAGGTGAAAGTCAACATACGTTATTTCCTCGGTGCCAGTTTCGACCGCGGTCAGATAGGATGAGTTGTTTCATTCTCTAACCTTCTTAATTAAAATGCGCTTTTTATTGTTGCTCTTTTAGGCAAGAGCTGCTTAAAAACGTAGAGAGTCGCTTGACCCAATAATTATGGTTTCTGGGTAACTTCTTTTAAATAATAGGAAAATAGGCATGTCAGTGATGTTTGTTGACTTCCCCAGCCGACTCCGATTATGTTGATGAGGCAATCGAGTTCCCACAGGCAAGTCGAAGAAGATTGGGGATGGACGAGAAGCGCTGGGTGGCATTCACTTCGGTTATCGCAGCTATTGCTTTGACCGTTGTTAAGTTGGTTGTGGGTCTTATGACGAACAGCCTTGGTATTCTCTCAGAGGCCCTCCATTCTGCTCTAGACCTTGTTGCTGCTGGAATGACTTTCTACGCTGTTAGCGCGTCTGCAAAGCCTCCCGACGAGGAACACACCTATGGTCACGGACGAATCGAGAACTTCTCTGCCTTTGTCGAAACCATTCTCCTCCTGATTACTGTTCTGTGGGTGTTTTACGAAGCTATCCGACGAATATTCTTTTGGGAACTAGAAGTCGAGACAAACATCCTTGCCTTTGGCGTCCTCATCTTTGCCATCATAATCGATTTCTCTAGGTCACGTGCATTGTCAAAGGCTGCAAAGAAGTACGACAGCCAAGCGCTTGAAGCTGACGCCCTTCACTTTAGTTCGGACATACTCAGCTCCAGCGTTGTGTTCATCGGCTTGATTTGCACGCATTTCGGATTCCCCCTTGGAGATCCCCTAGGAGCAATAGGAGTTGCCATTATTGTACTAGTGATGACAGTAAAACTTGGAAGGGAAACAATCAATCACCTATTGGACCGGGCACCAAAAGGCTTCCGTGAATCCATATGCACAGCTGTGGAAAACTTAGAGGGAGTCATGAGTTGCGGAAGAATACGAGTTAGAAAGGCGGGTGCCATTACATTTGTTGATATCGAAATCCACATTGACCCCTCCCTTCCTGTCGAGAGAGCACAAAAAATAGGTGAACGAGTGAAGACAGCAATCGTTGAGGTTGTGGGATCTGCAGATGTAACCGTCAGTGTGCAAGCAGGATACAAAGCCTACCCCTATCTGGTTAATTCCATCAGATATGACGCCGATAAATTTGAGCGAATAAGGAGTATCCATAACATCCATGCCTTCGAGTTTGGGGACTATGCGTGGGTCGTACTTGATATCAGTGTAAGCGAAGAGGAGACCCTCCAAGAGGCACACCGAATTGCCAGCGACTTTGAGGAACACCTTCTCAACAAGTATGCTTCGATTAAGGAAGTTATAACGCATATAGAGCCAGCATCAGATACTCCCTCGGAGTCAATAGATATGGGGAAGGCAAAAAGGATAATCTTCTCGTTACTTAGAGAAATCGAGCTTCTCGATAACTGCCATGACATACAATTCTTTTCCCTTGGCAGTGGAACTTTCAATGTCACCATGCATTGCACTGCAGACCCCAATCTACCGATAAAGAAGGTACATCAGGCTACGGTAGTATTGGAACACA
>JAEOTB010000026.1 GCA_016840065.1 Candidatus Hermodarchaeota archaeon
ATCAAGGTCCCTACATCAATGATCTCGTCTTCAGCTTTTATCATGGCGCCGATGCACAATGGGCAGCGTTGACAGACGGTGTTATTGATGCTGGTAATGAATTAGTAGTACCCGTGGCTAGATCTGACATACAAGCTGATCAGATAGAAACTGACGCTTTCTGGGGAATTGCTTGTAGCACACACGACGATGAATACTTTGTAGAGGAACCTCCCTACGGTATACCACTGTTTGAACTAACTGGCTGGCCGCTGAACCATCTTTCCCTTCGCAGAGCAATCGCAATGGCAATCGACAAGACATACCTAGCCGAAAGGTGTTTTGGCGAGCACGGATTCGCTACTGATCATATAATACCACAAAGCTTTGGTGCGTGGCACAATCCAGAACTCCCTGTTGACCATCGTTCTGGTGATCTTGCAGGTGCTATTGCTCTATTAGATGCTGCTGGTTTTGTAGATCGTAATAGCGATGGTTATCGCGACGCACCTGACTCGGATGACGAAGTAAACATCAATTTCTTCTATACTCCAATTGAACTAATGAGTAAAGAGGACTCACATTCGATAATCGCGACAAATACGACGATAATAGCAGAATATGTCGGTGAGGTTCTAGGTAATCTTGGTTTTATGTACACCCTCAATCCAGTGACCTCCCAAAGCCTATACTATCTTACCCATCTAGGAACACGGGGCTATCACTTAGCTCTGGTACCTTTCTATCTCCCAGAACATACACCATTTTTCTTAGACGACCTATTCTACAGCTGGAACATTCCTTACACCAATTACTTCAATTTTGACAACGAAACCGTTGATGGTCTCCTTGAATCGCTTAATGTTACCTACGAGTACCATGAATTCAAGGATTATGTTTGGGACATCCAAGATGCCCTAGCTTTGAATCAGCCGCTCATCCCTCTAATCAGCAAATACACCTTCATCGCGCATCGAACAGACAGATTCGACCATTGGGTGAACACACCTAGTGCTGGCTCATCAAACCATTGGTCCTTTCTCCAGGCTCGCTTGAAAGCTGACCAAATCGAACGAAACCCAATTTCAGGAGTAGGTGGTACAATGGACTTCGGACTCAGTAATGCACCTGACACCCTAAACCCAATGTTGGTATCAGTGGATGATTCGTGGTTGGTGCTGGACTCGATTTATTCCCGCCTTGTAGATGAACATCCCAGCACAATTGAAGCAATTCCTAACCTTGCTCGTAGCTGGTATATTGAACCCGAGGGTGGCGGTCTGAAGCTGACATTCAACCTAGTTGACAATGCCACATGGCACGACGGAATCAGCTTCTCTTCTTCCGACGTGAATTTCACCTATCATTACATAAACAGCTTACCCGATCCCTGGCCCTTCAGCTGGCCGAAACCACATCTGGAATTTACATCAATCGATGTTATAAACAACATAACTATTGCAATTCACACTCCCCTCCAAAATTATCTATCTATCTTAGAGCTTGTTAACCAAGTCATTCTTCCAGAGCACATTTGGGAGGGGATTATAACCCCCCTTGTCTTTACTAATCCAAGGCCAGTTGGCACTGGACCATTCCGATTTAAATCCAGACCCGAAACAGGTCTAGTATTCCTTGAATACTATGAGGATTATCATTACGGGTTCTCTGGCGCTCGTCAGGAACTGGTTTATGTTGATGTTCCACTTATGACTTGGCTTGCATCAGGTAGTTTCATTATTATCATGGTAGCCGTTGCTGCGTTTTGGTATCTCCGTCGACGACCTCATGGTTTTGAGCCCTAGTAATTCATCTTTCTCAAGCGAGAGATTGGTGGCAAAAGCCTGGTATTGAGTTTTGCAGATTTAGTTATTCTTAAAAGATTCCACTTCAAGTTCAAGTCATTCGCTTTACTTGATCATTGTGGAGACAATATCATGGTAACGTCTAATTCTATAAAACGCTTATCAAATAGCCGACAAAGACGCCGTGGCCTCTATCTAGCCGTTTGCCTAGTGTTCTGTGGTTCTCTTATTATCGGATCAAACATCGCTGCAGCAAATGGCTCAGCGATTCCTCGCCAAATCCTATCCAGCTTCTCATACGAAGGTCCATATATCAACGACCTAGCATTTTACTTCTATCACGGGGCAGACGCTCAATGGAGTGCCCTCGTCGACGGAGTGATTGATGTCGGTAACGAGTTGATTAACCCAGAAGAGGCATCTGAAATCGACTGCGATGAAATAGTAGCCGATGCATTCTGGGGTATAGCTTGTAGCACACACGATGACCCCTTCTTCTTCGAAGAAGACTACTACCCAGACACTCCTGTACCGCTACCAATATCTGGGTGGCCTCTAAACCACCTCCCCCTCCGCCGGGCAATTGCAATGGCTATCGACAAAGAGTACTTGGCTGATATAAGCTTTGAATACGGTGTTGCCCTAGATCATGTTGTTCCTGAATGCTTTGGTGAATGGTCAAATCCTGACCTTCCCTCTGATTACCGTTCAGGCGATTTAGAAGGAGCTAATACCCTTCTTGATGATTCGGGCTTCGAAGACCGCAACGGCGACGGTTATCGCGACGCACCAGACTCAGACAACGAAGTAAACATCAACCTCTTCTATGCGCCACTCGAGTGGTATCCAAAGGCTGATAGCCACTCTGTGCTCTTGACAGACAACAACGTAATCGCTGAATATATCGGAGAAATACTAGGTGAGCTAGGCTTCCAGTATACGGTTAACCGGGTCCTACCAGAAGTCCTCTATTACATAACTCACTACGGAACTCGTGGTTATCATTTAGCGCTTATTCCTTTCTTCCTCAAGGGTCTTCATCTCAATACTGGAACCCGTCCAATAACCATTCCTCTATACATCAAAGACTGGTTCTATTCTTGGAGTATTCCATATACGAACATCTTCAATTATGATAACGAGACCTGCGACGCAGACATTGAGGCTCTCGACACAACTCCTGATTACAATGACTTCAAGGAGCTAGTATGGGATATTCAGGAAAATGTTGCTGAGAACCAGCCAATAATTCCTCTCATAACTACCAAAGTCTTCACCGCTCACAGGAATGACCGCTTCGAAGAATGGGTTAATACACCCTATATTGGGTCATCAAACTACTGGTCTTTGCTCCAAGCTCGACTGAAATCTGGTCAACCCGAGGCTAATTCTATCTCAGGAGTTGGAGGGGCGATGGACTTCGGCCTTACTGTAGCACCCGACACTCTTAATCCCATTCTGACCTCAGTTGAATCGTCATGGTTGGTTCTTGATGCCATCTATTCACGCCTCGTAGACAAACAACCTCTTACAGATGAAGCAATACCGAATCTCGCCCGAAGCTGGATAATAGAACCTGAAGGCGACGGGCTCAAACTGACCTTTAACCTAGTAAGTAATGCTACATGGCACGATGACACGCCTTTTACCTCTTCTGACGTGAACTTCACTTACTACTATATCCGGGATCTACCTGGTCCCTGGCCTGTCAGGGATTCTAAGCCTGTGCTGAACTTCACTTCAATCGACGTAATCAACAATGTTACAATTGTAATCCATACACCACTAAACGGATACAACAATTTCATCGAGTTGGTGAATATACCCATACTCCCAGAGCACATCTGGAAGGATATTCTCCAACCTGTATATTTCACTAATCCCCGACCAGTAGGTACAGGTCCATTCCGTTTCGTATCCAGACCTGAACCTGGAATAATCTTTCTAGAGTACTTTGAAGAATACCACTTTGGGTTTCCTGGTGCTCGTCAGGAAATAGTATACGTCGATGTTCCTCTTCTCACTTGGCTTGCAGCTGGGTCTTTTGTGATAATCATGACAGCCCTTGCCGCGTTTTGGTTCCTTAGAAGGCGCCCACACGGATTTGAACCATAGTCTCTTAGAAGAACTAGATTAATCGGATTTGAGGGTGAACACCCTCAACATCCCCTCTTTTTTCAGATCCTTATTTCAATCTCTTTCTTTATCAATATCCCATCTTTGATTCATTTCCCAAACTAATTTATGTCGGCTTGGGTAGCTGATTGTTGAGGAAAAGTGAATTGCCGGAAGAATCGGAACCTTGGATTGTGGTGGTCCGAGGTGAAGCAGAAGGTGTTGAACAGCGTGTCGCAATTGATTTCGAAGACACTGAACTATTCTTCGGTTCGAAAGGTTACGCTGTTAGCCCAAACTTCGTGAAGCGCCTTCTTGCTCTTGTTCGAAAAAACGAACACTGGGTAATAAAGACAATTATTGAAGATATTCGTACACCCGAAACCACACCCTTTCCATTGGTAACTCCTCTCTTTGTATTACTTAGTCGCAGCCATCCTCGCGGGCTTTCAGCTGGAGCTCTTTTTATTGCCCCCGATGATTCTTCCTTATCTCAAACCTCCTCAGTGGAGGTAGGTAGTGCTGAACGATACAATCTTGTGGGGCTTTCACCTATCGGCTTCGCTGCAGCATGTGCTGATGATGTCCGACTATTTGCACGGTTCCTAGCCCGATTACTCAAGCACCCTGAAGCCTTTCAGGAGGTATCACTCCTTCTCCCCAGAAGTGCTGCAACACCAGATTAGTTATCTTTCTAGCTTCTCAGCCTTGAGCACTAGAAAGAACGGTATACGCCTCTCCCTCTCAAAGAAGGGATCATCATCGACAGGTCTGGGCTCTTCGAGATCCAACAGTCTAAATCCCGAACTAGTCAAAGCCTTGACGTAAGTACTGATAGATCTATGGAAGAAGCTAAATTGCTTAGGAAACGGAGTGCCTGCACGAGTTTTCCACTGAATCAAGTACTCCTTCTCATCAAAGTAATTGTCAAAGACGAAATAACGGCCTTTTCGTCGACCTGAGTCAGGACTTTTCTCATCTAGCACCCACCGCCCTGGACCAAAGACGTTGAATGCTGGATGTATAATTGAAAAGACAAGAAGTCCCTTGAATTTTAGGGTTCGAAAGAATTCCTGTAAGGCATCTAGAAAGCAAGGCACATTTAACAACACAAGATTACAGAGAACAAGGTCAAAAGAGGAGTTCTCGATGAAATCAAGACTACAAATATCACCAACAAAGAATTCAATACTCTCGTCATAAGGTCTCTGTTTACAGAGGGCAATCATTTTTTCAGAGATATCAACTCCGACAACATCCGCTCCATGTTTTGCATAATACTGAGAGAGGTAACCTTCACCGCAGCCAGCGTCGAGGAGCCTTTTCCCCCTAACATCACCAAGAAGTCGCTCAACACATGGATTCAGGATTTTTCGGTGGTGCGGTGTTCCCATGCCATTCACCAACGTGGTATAATCCTCAGCATTAGCTTCCCACTGTTCAAAAATACGAGAGTCCATGAATCAACTCAGGTTCATACCCTCTTAGCCTTTACCATAGGTTCTGAGTAGGTTTATGTGTACGGAAAAACAGGAAGTTCATACAATGCCAGCAGAAGCATTTCCAAGTTTGGTTACACCAACCACTCCTCCCTTCGATCAGCTCGAACTAGCACGAGAGGCTAGACGCCATGTCTGCCGGGAGTCAGATGCTGCTCGGAAGTATACGAGTTTCTACGTCGCTGGAGTTTATGGGGGTATCGCTACAGCCTACGCGCTGGGCTGTTCGCTTAGATGCATTTTCTGCTGGTCTGATTCAAGAGATCATCAAATAGGAAAACGCGTAAGCTTCTATTCGCCATCTGAGGTATTTGAGGAGCTATGGGAGACTGCAAGGAAGAAAGGCGTGCGCAAGGCCCGAATATCTGGGGCAGAACCCACGCTCTGCAAAGAGCACATGCTACAGCTGCTCCCACTTGTTGAGGAATCTGATTTCGAGAGTTTCATGCTCGAGACCAATGGAACAATATTTGGAACCGATCCTAGCTATGTCCAAGAGGTAGCAAAATATGACAAGGTCCACATACGCGTAGGGCTCAAAGCCGGTTCACCAGCGGGATACCAAAGGCGTACTGGTGCTCTCGGAACTGGCTATGAACTACCCTTCCAAGCCATCAAACATCTACTAGAAGCGAGAGCTAGTTTTCACGTAGCAGCAATGACCGATTCCAGACTGATGTCGGCTAAAGAACGTACCCAGCTGATAGAAAGGTTGACCGAATTGAGCCCTCTGCTTGCAAGAAACCTAGAAGAAGAAACTTGCGACCGCTACCCATCTACACAACGCAGATTGGAAGCAGCCAGCGCGGACCCAATTGATTTCTTTGTACGAAGAAAACCCCTAAAACCCCTCCCGTAGGAGCCAGGCGGCTTCCCTGATACTGCTGGCACGAACCTAGCGGTTGGATGTCTATCCTTAAACCGAGTAGGTAGCGAACATCTCGCGTCTAGTTGTAGACTAGTGGCTACTCAGCTATGCTCTTCACAAGTCGGCTAGTATATCGGTTAATGGCAGCTGAGAGAATCTGTAGTATAAGGCAAGTGATGATTGCACCTAGGGCAACGTACGCCGCGATGATTCCCCACTCGAAGAGAAGTTCACCGGTTAGACTGTAGTTTAAGAGAAAAGCAGTACCCATCGGACTAAGCCAGTATTTCCAGAAAAGGTAATAGGCATAAATCCCGCCACAAAGTCCAAAACATACTGCTCCACCGAACAAGAGGAGAATAGTCTTCGTAGCTGGAGTGCTCGTCTCTATCTGTTCATGCTCTTTTCCAATGATGAAGTTTCTCACAGATTTATGTGAACGTAGGAAGAATCCTAGAAAAGCGATGAAAACAAGGAAGGTAACTCCGCCACCAAAAAGAAGGGCAAGGATGAGAATATCAGTATAAACACTTAACGCATCATAAATACCAGTGATTATCAGAACAAACATAACTCCTTCGCCCAGCAGAACTAGAAGAGAAATCAGTTGTAATGCGAATGTACCACTTGCGATGCTACTGAATACACGTTTCATGTTGAATGTGTCTTTTTCAGGCAAAACTATCCCAACTTTAGCATGGTTTCTAATGTTTAACATACCTTCTAGTAGAAAAAGATTTAGCCCATCTAATTCTTAGCGTCATCTTGAGGGTGAAGAAGGCATTGTTCTTGCTTCTTCAGGAAGGATTCAAAGCTTTAGCTGCTATCTAAGTTCTTTCTCCAGCTCTAGGACGATCTTCTCGTATCTTCGGTGGGCTGCAGCTCCTCCAACAAGCTTGTCAAAGCGTTTGAAGTCAGCAGCCATATTGTCTTTTTCGGCTTTACTGAGAACCTTGACCATCGCTGGAAAGACATCATCTTCTTCGGCTTTGAAGTGGGCCTTCATCATGTCAACGTAATTGGTTACTGCACGCAGGATTCGTTTTCGAGCGCTGGTACTACCCCGCTGATACTCACGGATGGCCTTATGCATCTCATTGGCTAGATCTAAGCCCTGGATGTGCTCATCGATGAGGACACCGATCTGATCCCAAACCTTCTCTGAAAGTTCGGCTTCGTGCTCTCGCATGTGCATGAATAAGATGTCTTCTTCCTTGCTGTGATGGATTACATCAGCATAGCTTTGGATAAATTCCACCAGTTTCCAGAACGTGGGAGCCGATATCTCTTTCTTCTTCTTTAGCTTTGAACGAACCTTTTCAACTAATTTGATAACGCGTTCAACGAGTTTGTGCTCGTCAAGGAGTATTTGAATCGGATACAATCTTATTGCCTCCACTCGTAGTTTTAGCCTCTCCTGATTTCTCTCTGCTTAAATAATTTCATTATTTTCAACATGCACACCATTTTAACAGACTTACATCTAAGAACGTTTGATACAACCCTTTCGAAGACATTATCTAGTTGGTACAAACTCTGCGTTGGTCAATATGCCTCTTGAAGTTGTTATAGGGCAGGCTGCTGGTTTGATGTGTGCTGCACTCTTTGGCCTCTCCAATATCGTATACAAATCACAAAGCGATGAGATTCGACCACTAGCAATAACCTCACTCAAGATGTGGGTTTCTCTCCCACTAATGACTGCCCTAGTAGTACTTCCTTTTACTCTTGGGGTAAGCTTGGTACCTATAGCGGCCATTCTTCCGCTTACACTGTCAATTATCCCTGGGGCGATAATTGGAGACATGATCTACTTCTACAGTCAGGCTCGTATAGGAGTATCACGGGCTTTTCCTATTGCTATGATTTTTCCACTCATCACTTATCTCCTATCAATAATCCTATTGGGCGATATCTTCGTCTTGAATAGATTGTTTGGGATGATATCGGTGATATTAGGGGTAAGTATTATTACTCGTGAGCAGGCTGTTCAGTTACCTGAAAGCCAACCCAAGACATCGCTAGACAGGCTTGGCGTTGTATTAGCTTTGATTGCAGCAGTTTTCTGGGCTGTCGCCTCTATTTTTGCCCAAATCGCTCTTATCGGTGTAGACCCGGTCAACGCTAATTTCGTCCGCATACTAGCTGGTTCAGTCACGTTGGTCCCAGTTTTCACACTGGCACACAGACAAGGGATGCCTTTACCCACGAGGAAAGCTACAAAACTTACACTTGCTGCAGGGTTCTTTGGTATGGGTCTGGGTTCGCTTGGGTACGTTTTTGCAGTGAAATTCACAGGGGCTGCAGTGTCTGCAGTGTTGTCTTCGACTGCTCCACTCTTTGCCATCCCTGCGTCCGCCTACTTTCTGAAAGAGAAAATAACGCGGGGAGTAATCTTGGGAACACTAGCAACAGTGATTGGTGTTTGGCTCGTCATCTTGTGATAGTAACAATGTCCTATGTAGTGAATTCTAACTCTTGGGAATTTCAACACTCTTTTAATCTGTCAGGATTATTTCAAGCTGAATAACCATGAAGGCGCTAATAATAATTGACATGCTGAACGATTTTGTAACAGGGGATCTTAAGACTGATCGTGCTCAACGGATCATTCCCAACCTTCGTCTACTCATTGATGCCTTTCATAAGCACAAATTACCAGTAATCTTTTCTAACGATGCTCATTATGAGGTAGATTTTGAGATGGCTAAATGGGGGCCGCACGCAATGGCTGGCACAAAAGGTGCTCAAGTGATTCCTGAGCTAGCTCCAACGAAGGACGACATCATTATCGAAAAACGTACGTATGGCTCTTTCTTTGAAACTCCCTTGGATAGCATTCTCCGAATACACAAAGTAGATACTGTTGTGAACGCTGGACTACACACCCATATTTGTGTACGTCATGCATCAGCTGAAGCGTTCTTCCGCGGCTACAAAATTATTGTACCTCAAGACGCTGTGGAAGCCTTTACCGAGAAGGATCACACTAGCGGTCTAGCCTATCTTAAGGATGTATACGACGCAAGGATAATCGATACAAGCACCTTAATCAAAGAACTTCCATAATCCCTCTTTCATGCTCCCTTGTTTCTCCTTGGAAATCAGATACCTTTCGGTTGTCGTCTGCGACTAAACTTCCTTTTTACACGTGATAGCTGGGGACTTAGTTTCACAGGATACGTTGCTGCGTTGCTGAGTTGACGGTATCGTCTAGGTAACTGGTGGAGCTGATTTCGGCAATACTCTCGGCTCTCTTCAAGTGAAGGGAAATCATAAACTAGCCGACCCTGCTGGATAATGGGCACAAGAAGGGGTGTTGCATCAGGAATCGGTTCATCCCAGCGGGCCAGAGTATCTCGGTGGAACTGCTCTTTCCTACTGAAATGACGATAGACCTGTTTCCGAAAAGGCAACAACACCTTTCCTGGACTCAATTTCACCTTTGGAATGCTTCTTCCATCCTCAATTCGCTCCACGAGCTTGTAAACACCTGGCAGGGCAGAGGGACCTCCCTCTCCGGTTAAGGGATTATAGTTTGCACCAGTGGACAATCTGGTGCCAACACCAAAACCATCGACTGGAGCACCAGCCTTTAGCATCTCTTGTATTCGGTACTCGTCGAGGTCGCTACTCACGAAGATCTTTACGTCCCTAAATCCCGCGTCATCAAGAATTTGACGCGCAGCCTTACTCAAGACGACGAGATCGCCACTATCGAGGCGGATTCCCTGTAACTTATAGCCTCGGGATTCCAGCTCTCGACCAACAATACACGCATTCCGAACACCCTCAAGCGTATCATAAGTATCAACCAATAGAATGGTGTTGTGAGGAAAGCACTCAGCGTATTCACGAAATGCTTGTAGTTCTGTCGGGCGGTTCTGGATGAAAGCATGGTGAATCGTACCAATATACGGGATATCCCACATCTTTCCCCCAATTACAAGTGATGTTCCAGTTGCTCCTGCGAGGTAGGATGCACGTGCGGATAATAGCGCGGCATCGCGCCCATGAGCACGGCGCGCGCCAAAATCGACAATAGTCCTATCCTGTGCGACATCCACCATTCGTGCTGTTTTCGTTGCGATGAGGGTCTGAAAGTTCATCTGATTGAGTATGTAGGTTTCGAGGAGTTGAACTTCAATGGCTAGGCCTGTGACGCTTAACATCGGTTCTCCAGGAAACATTATCGTCCCTTCTGGGACAGCATGGATATCTCCGCTGAAACGGAATTCCTTTAGGAACTCGAGAAAGCCATTTCTGAAATCTGGTGTCGATGTAGCTTCCAGCCATCCTAGATCTTTTTCTTCAAAATTTATTTCTAAAGTGAAGGCAATTACCTGTTCCAGTCCTGCAGCAACTAGATAGGATCCAAAGGGTAGGCGACGTACGAAATATTCCTCCGTCACTATGGTTTGTTTTCCATAGATGAAGTCTGGTTTAGCACTTGTTAGCTCGTAATAATCTAAGAAAAGTGCTAAATCACTCTTGGTCAATAAACCTAGCTTTGGCTGTCGCACGAGATCAAATCCCTTCAGAACAATATCAAAGATATAGGAACGTCAGTGTTCACTCAAAAGTTTTGGCAATGATTTCTCAGCTACACTGAAGTCGGAATCAACAGTTCTACTACTGATTCAAGTCCTTTTACGAGATGCTGTTCATTATGACCGTAGCCAATACGAATGTGTTGAGGCATAAGAAAGTGATCTCCTGGAGCTAGGAGGACACTCTTTTCACGAATCAACCGATACACCAACTCGACAGAATCTATCTCTCTGCTGTATTTGGCAAGACAGATTGCGCCACCCTTAGGTGCAATACATTCGAAAAGTTCGCCATTGTTTCGAAGCCAATGCTCTACAACTGACCAATTATTTCGCAGAATGGTCCTTGTCCGCTTGATTATTCTCTCCCTATTTTTCTGCTTAAGGGCAACAATCGCTAAGGTATCACTGAGCATTGAAGGAGCTATGCTAGTATAATCAGTGTGTGCCCAAAGGTCAAAAATCACATCTTTACTCGGGCTAGCTATCCAGCCAACTCTCAATCCTGGGAGTCCGTACGCCTTTGATAGGCTATTTGTGACAAGAACTTTGTCATAAAAATCAAACATACTAGGGGTTGTCTTTCCATCTAGTTCAGCTCCTTGATAGACCTCGTCTGACAAAACCCATGCTCCAACGTCCTCAGCAATCTCTGCAATAGCCTTCAACTGATCTAAACCCATAATTGCCCCAGTTGGATTGTTTGGGTTACAGATGGCGACCAAACAGGTTTTCTTAGAGATCGAATTCTTCAACTCCTCAATGTCTGGAACCCATGCTGAGCCATTGTTTCTAAGCCAGAAGGGCTTTACACGGGCTCCAAACGCCTTTCCAATACCCCAAATCTGCATGTAATTTGGAAGCTGAATGATTAACTCGTTTCTTTCTTTGTACTCCTGAATACACCTCCATGTAGCCACGAAATTCGCTTCAGCACCTCCATTTGTCACAGTGATGTTATCAGCTGTTGCTCCTGCATATTGTTGGCTGATTAGTTGACGAAGTGCTATCGAACCATTAGTTTGAGGATATCCAAGCTTATTATCAAGTAAGGATCTTTGAGATTGATTGCCAAGGAGTTCAATAACCCTCATTGGTTCTACGCCGCTCTCGCTAAGATTATACTTCACAACATGCTCCCATTCTGATTGAATTCTTTCTAGCTCAAACCGTTCTAGCTTCAACTTGGTTTTTCCTCCTTCGGTTTCCTAACCACTGATGTTTTTTATACCATCTGGCTAGCTAGAATTAGTACGTATTATTTGAGGGAAGGATTACCTTCAAGGAATAAGGCTGTACCTATTCAGTTCCCATGCAAATGATGTCTTAGCCTTGTTTTTCTCCTCGGACAGAGATGACTGTCTGATGGAGGGGTATGCTCTTACCTGACTTTGCTAAGGCTAGCTCTACAATACGTTGGAGCCCTGAGCAACAGGGTACCTCCATAATGGCCAGAGTGATGCTCTTGATTGTGTTTACACGCAGTATTTCTGCTAACTTTTCTACGTATCCATGAGCGTCATCGATCTTTGGGCAACCAAAAACTACAGTCTTGCCTTGAAGGAATTCTTGGTGGAAGTTACCATAGGCGAATGGTACACAATCTGCTGTTATTAGTAGGTCCGCGTTCTGAAAGAATGGTGCCTTTATTGGAACGAGTCGTAAGGCGATAGGCCACTGTCGAAGTGCAGATGGTACAGCAGCAGAACTAGTTTCTGTTGCTTCCGCGTGTCCTTTAGAGTGGGTGACCACCTGTTGGCAGCCTCCTTCGCATCCTGCTGTCTGGGCTAGGTGCTTCTCTACGGCTTCTTCGTCAAAATCTTCAGCTTCGCGCTGGATGATACGGAGCGCTCCTTGAGGGCAATGGCCTAGGCATTCTCCTAGTCCATCACACAGATCGTCACGAATCAGGCGAGCCTTTCCGTCAATGATTTGTAGGGATCCTTCAGCACAGTTGGGTATGCACTCGCCGCACCCATTGCACTTCTCTTCGTCAATCTCTATGATGTCTCTTACAGGCATATTTCATTATCCCCGTTTTATCTACTTATTAACATAAATTATATTTTCACTAATAAAATATTATTGTTGTCCTAGTCCAAATAACGAAACCTAATAGGAAAAAGAAGAAACACCGCCCGGCCACTAGAAGCAGCCGAGCGGATAAGAAGAGCGGGTTTAACGCTTGCGCCGACGTCGTCGAACAAGGAAGACAGCGCCCAGACTAGTAGCCAAACCTATACCAATAGCCTCAAGCGGGAAGCCAGGAATCGGTGGAGGAGTCGTAGCTTGTCCTATATTCGAATATGCCGTATACGTAGGATCGTGTTCAATCCTGTAACCGTGACACTCACTGAATGATGTAGCATACCAGAACGCCCCAGCTCCAAAAGTGGTATTAGCATTGTTGTAAAGGTCAAGTGGTCCGGAGAACGTACTCTGTAGATAGGGGCTCATGGCATACGCGAAGACACTGAATAAATCTGCGGAGAAAGGCAGTTGCCAGCCAACAAGTAAGAGATCAGTTAGGGTCGGTGTGACAACACTAGTATACGCAGGTAAGCTAGAGTTAATAGTGGTGTAGGGTGGTCCTACGTGGCCAGTTTCGTTGAGTACGTCATATGTACCTCGTGTGCCTACAGCAAAGGCGCGGGCACCTCCAGCTGTTACATTCGCGAACATCCAGTTGGTTGCATTACTGGGAGTAGTGCTACCGAGGGTTGTTTGGTATTGGGAAGCGAAGATGACAACAAAGTGGGCGGCACCAACCCCGATTCCATGAAGCGCATCCAGAGGATTAGGAACTTCGATTCCAAACCAGTAAGCTTCTTGAATCTGGCCAATGGTGTAGTAGGTTTCCGCAGTGATTTCTCCAGTAGCCGTATCAACCTCTACGTCATACGTCACTGTGAATTCGCTGAAAGTCAATTCGAGAATGGGAGCAAAGAGTGTTACCCAGAACGCAGCCCAGTTGTTTGCAGCTACTACGCGCATGGTGAGGTTCGTGTAAGTAACGCCAAACTGGTAGTGTCCATCACTGATTTTTGTAGCATCGATAGCTTCAACAGTGGGAGTGTGTTGTGAGTTACCTGTATCGACTCCGTAGGGAACCAAGAACCAGCGATCCTCCCCCGCGTTGGGGTATCCGTTCTCGGTTGTGTCGTTCCAGGCATACAGAAATGCGAGGAGCGCTCCTACGAAGATATCTCTTCCGTTCGGAGTCGTGAAGTGGAGGCCGAAGAGCTGATACGGGAGAGTCATATTGCATGGGTTTGTCCCATTGACTTCGACCATACCAAGCGTTACAAGCATCGCTTGGAAACTACCCACAGGTGCCGAGTAGTTCACATAGCTTGCCATGAAGTTCGCTGTGCCGTTTGGTGTCTCAATTGGTACCGTGTCATCTGTCCAGTATTCCTCACTGAAATAGTGCCCAAATAGCGAATATTCGCTTCCTGGGGTCCATGTGCTTGGTGGTAGAGCCTTAGAAGTCGTTGGTGAAAGACCGAGTATCATTGAAAAGAAAAGTAACGCTATGCAAGCAATTTTTGTAGTCCTATTCATATAAACTCAATTCCTTCGTTGAGTTGCTAACTAGTATTCTTCTCCTTCCAGGCTTAAAAAGAACTGGAGAAGTTCTTATCTGTGCCTAAAATCAGAACTTAAAATTGCGATTTCCTTAACAGAATTGGGGGAACAGAAAAAGGAGGGGGGTGCCCAGTCGGGCTGGGCAGGGTTTGTACTTAACGACGACGTCGAATACAAACATAGAAAGTGACAACAACCGCAAATACCACGATTGCACCAATAGCTGCATAAACAAGTAGGATCAGTAGGGGAATGCCTGGTTGAGTTGTAGTAGCAGCGTTGTCAACAGTTACTGTGATAGTGTCTGTGGCTGTAAGTCCCAAATTGTCCCAGATAGTGACATTAATAGTGTAGTCACCATTGGACGAGTCGGGAGTATTCCAGAAATAGGCATAGGGGGAAGTTGTATCGTTCAGGACTAATACTCCATTGAGGCGGAACTCCACTCTTTGAATGCCACTGCCAGGATCGCTAGCTGAGACTGTAACATCAACCGAACCACTGATTGTTGCACTGTCAACTGGATTAGAGATTGATATAACTGGGCTGACGTCATCGCCCACAATGTAGCTGTAATAGCTACCACCGTTATCATCGATTCGCAAATTGTCCTTGTTATCTGTCGCATTAATGTAGTACTCAGCTAAGGAACTCCAGGCCTGTGCAGGAATCTGTCCTTCATATGTGTCTGAGACATTTGACATAATTATCTGCTGCCAAGGACCACTGTTGATTCGATAGTTAAGCGACACATTCTTCATTCCAGCTAATGCGTCAACTACATCTGCAGAGACGTCTACGATATCATAGTACATCACTGGAGTAGGAGAATGTCCAACCAAGCTTATTGTGGGTGGCGTCAAGTCAGTTACAGTGTAGTTCCAGAAAGCGCCGTTATCTAAAGCGATGGTTACCATTGGCCAAGTATCATTAGCAGTGAAGAAGTATTCAACAAAGGTGCCGTTGGCTTGAGCAGGAATGGTTGAATTGTAGGTGACCCCAGACTGCTGTAACATCGTACTATTCTGCCATGCTCCGCCACCAATACGATAATGGAAGAGTGCTGTGTCGAGGTCCTGTTCATACACA
>JAEOTB010000027.1 GCA_016840065.1 Candidatus Hermodarchaeota archaeon
CACTTGTACTCTTTGTAGGACTAGCTATAAGATACATCCCCCACATTTTGCACTATTTTCCCGGATCGTCGGATATGTACTTTCATTTCTCAAAAATCCGTAACCCATCGCATGGAGAAGAAGAGCTATTCTACCCTTCTCTATTTCATTGGATGTTTA
Source organism: Candidatus Hermodarchaeota archaeon (assembly GCA_016840065.1). Classification (GTDB taxonomy): domain Archaea; phylum Asgardarchaeota; class Hermodarchaeia; order Hermodarchaeales; family Hermodarchaeaceae; genus YT-063. Next base: position 160 of record JAEOTB010000027.1, read on the forward strand.
GAGTTACTCGAAAACCTGATGGCGCCATTCCTGAGCGAGTTCTCTGTTTCTTAATGCCAATATTCGATATTTTTACTGCAACAATTATTTATCTAATTATTCGAGGGGTGTTTGTCGCAGAGTTTTCCTTGCTTGTGGTGCTTGTATTCCTAGTTACTCCTACTGTTGTGATTCAGGGAATAACTTTCTCACCCCGCCCAATGGGATTGCTTTTCCTTGTAAGTGCATTACTATTCATGACTTTCCCCTTTCCTTTAAAATTAGTAGCTATAGTGCCTATCGCGCTCACCTTACTTACACACAGATTAGCTACACAAACACTTTTCTTTATCAGCCTAGGAGCATCTTTCATTGATTGGCAAATGGGGATTGTATTTCTAGGAGGAGCAGTATTTGCCATACTATTATCTAAGGGCCAGTATCTCAAAATACTACAGAGCCATCTTTCGTTTATTGGAAGGTATGTAAAAACTGGAGGGTTACCTAATCGCCGTATATACGGCGTTATCCTAGCACCGACCATTATTGGTTTCTTGTTGTACATCATTATCCACTTACTTTCAGTGGTCCTCTCATTTCCCTTAACGCTCTTTGGAGTAACTATTTCGACACTCCTCACAATTCAACCTTACTTTGAGAACCTCTTTCTAATGTGGGGTGTTGTGGGAACATTCCTCTTAGTTTTCTGGCCAATTGGTGAATCCTATAGGTATACCTACTATGCAAGTATGCCCTTCGCCTTTTTCTCTGCCTTTATCCTCCAAAGCAGTCAGATATTCTCACTATTACTCGCAGCCATTCTTTTAGGGTGCGCAGCTTTATCCATCATCTTCTCAGTTCGCTTCCAACACTTGGATAGAGATATTGTGTCACTATTACGGGAATTGAAAACAATAGACGAGTGCACATACTTCCTAGTGCCATATCATCTCCTAAGAGCAGCGAGATATTTTAGCCAAAAGGATGGGACCTATGTTGCGTTCGCGGAAACAACTCGCGAGCAGGTTTCTCTACGTATCAAGAAGAAAAAAGTAACTCACATTGTTGTAGACGAATCCCATCTAGATTGGTTCCCGAATGTGATACTAATCAAGCAAAACGGTAACTGGTTTCTACTCCAAGTTCAAATTCAGTGTTAACTACTCTTGAGATAGTAATCACTCAATGTTTAAGAAGGAAGGTATTAAGCGTTCTATAGTTTAGGATTTTAGTGAGGTACATTAAAAAAAACATGAGATAATATCAGAGAATCTCAGACTTCAAATATTTCCTTGGGTGGATACGTAATGCTAATTGACATGAAACCAGCGGATGTTGAAAAGAATCTAAGGACAGGAAAAATATCAATTGCAGTTGTTGGTGCAGGGAGAATCGGGTTACCAACTGCAGTCCTTTTTGCTAGTGCAGGTGCCAAGGTAACAGCTTGTGATATCAATGAGGAAGTTGTATCGTGCATTAATCAATGCCAAAACTACGTGGATGAACCAGGATTAGAAGAAATCTTTGAGAAAGTAGTCCGATCAGGTCATCTGAAAGCAACAACCGACACAACAGAAACTTTGCAGACATCGGATGTAGCGATTCTATCTGTACCTACACCAGTTTCCTCAGAAAAGGTGCCTGTTTATGACTTCATTTTTTCAGCTGCTGAAGCAGTAGGTAAAGGACTTAGAAAAGGGTCCATGGTAATCGTCGAAAGCACAATCGCTCCAGGAACCTTGGAAAATGAAATCCTCCCAATTCTTGAGCGCGCTTCAGGACTAAAAGCAGGTCGGGATTTTCTCGCAGCAAGCTGCCCAGAGAGAGCAGACCCGGGATCCATTATCAAGAAATTTCGAGATATTCCTCGTATCATTGGTGGGGTGAATAAGCAATCAGCAGAGATTGCCAAAGCCCTATATTCAACAATAGCAGACAAAATACTAGTAGTTTCAAGTCCAAAGACAGCAAATGCAGTCAAGTTAACCGAGAACATTTTTCGAGATGTTAATATCGCACTCATGAACGAGCTAGCTATTCTCTTTGAACGACTCGGAATAGACGCCATTGAAGTTATCGAAACAGCAGCATCGAAATGGAATTTTGTGCCACACTACCCAGGAGCGGGAGTTGGAGGGCCTTGTCTGCCAGCAAACGCCTACTACATAATAGGAGAGGGGACAAAAGTGGGTTATGTCCCCTATCTTGTGCGAATGTCTAGGGAGATAAATGACCGGATGCCAATAGAGATGATTCGCTTGACAACTGAGGCGCTAAACGAAGCAGGTAAATGCCTCAAAGGATCCCATGTAGTTATTCTGGGTATCACCTACAAGCCAGGGGTTCGAGACATTCAAACAACACCGGCACTACCGATTGTCACTGAACTACGTGGGCGAGGCGCTAAAATCACTATCTGCGACCCTGTTATGGCAGGCACAACTTTCAGCGGACATCTAGTAAAAGAGAGAGTAGAGGATTCGGTAGAAGGTGCTGATTGTATTGTAGTTGTTACCGCTCAGAACGAGTTCAAACGACTCGACCTAAAGCAGGTTGCTAAGCTAACTGCAAATCCACTCATCATAGTAGATGGCAGAGGCCTCTTCAGAACTGTTGAAAAACCTGATAACACCATCTATCTTGGAATAGGTCATTCATCCGAGTGATTTAGCTCATGTTCTTGAATTGATTCTATGTTTGGCAAAGAAAGGGTGGATGAAATCTATGAGGATTTGTATGATAGATGAAATTGCAAACTGTGCCTTTCATCTTACAAGTGGGTTAACGAAAAAAGGACATGAAGTATTTGTGTTACTTGACATTCTACGTAAACAAAACCGACTTCTGTTTAGCCAGAAAAATCCTCCTGGGTCAAAGGTGATGTGGATTCGTCCCCTCCCAATTAGGCCTAGAGCCCTCGGCCTATTTCTCCCAATGCTGTTAGCTATTCTTCGAATACGCCCCCAAATCATACATGTGCAATACCTATGGTCACAATTCTTCATCGGATTCATTGCAGCTAGACTATTACGGGTGCCAATTGTTGGCACGGGTCATGGATGGGAAGTGCTAGACGTTCCGAAGGAGCGAATACGTGGAAAAGTTCAAAGATTCTTTCTTAAACGCGCGGACAAGATTATTCTTACAGCAGAATATTATCATAAATCAATGGAGGGTATTGTGAAACCAAAACGGCGCATCTACATACCTCGAATGATTGATACTGAGATGTTCAGACCTGGTATTCACTGTAATGATATTAAAGAGAAATATGGAAACCGGATCGTGACCTTCATTGCCCGATTATATAAAATCAAAACACCATACAAGACACTAAAGACCTTTCGTTTGGCTCTAGACGAATTCCCCGATGCGAATCTCTTGATATTAGGTATAGGTCCTGAAGAACATGGTATGAGAAAGATGGTAAAAGAGCTTCGAATGGAAAACAATGTGCATTTCTTGGGAGAAGTTCAAAACACCGAAGTACCACGTTACCTTAACGCTTCAAAGGTTGAGGTTAGAGGGTTCAATCCATTAACTCCAGAGCTTGGCATTTCACATCTCGAAGCCTTAGCCTGTGAGACACCAGTTTTAACCTACAATGATTACCCTGATGTGAAAGGGATGATTATCTGTTTGGAGATTGAGGAGATTGCTACAGCACTGAAGAAAATTCTAGGTGATGATAAATATCAGCGTGAGCTTGGTGCTGCTGGCAGACAGTATGTGATTGATAATTTCAGCATTGAAGCCGCTACACAACAAACCCTTCAAGTTTACTATAAATTACTCAAGGAGTAACCAGTTGCAGCAGGATTTGATATGATTGGCGAAAGACCAAATGAAGATGTGTTTTATACTCGGAACAAGACCTGAAATAATCAAGTTTTTCTCGGTAATGAATGCAGCTGTTGCAAATACAGAGGTTAATCCTGTATTCATTCACACAGGTCAACACTACGACTATGAGATGTCTCAGTCCTTTTTAGAAGAATTGAAGCTTCCCAAAATGGATTATTTTCTTAATGTTCAATCGGGAACTCATAGCAACCAAACAGCAAATCTTCTAACCACTATTGAAAGAACGCTCTTGCTAGAGAAGCCAGATGTAGTCTTGGTACTTGGTGACACGAACACAACACTTGCTGGAGCCCTCTCGGCCGCGAAGCTGAGAATCCCTATTGCCCATGTAGAGGCTGGTTGTCGCTCGTTTGATTATGATATGCCTGAAGAGATAAACCGTCTTGCAGTTGATGCAATATCAAGTATCTACTATGCTCCATCCGAAGTAGCTGCTTTAAATCTGTTATCTGAAGGGAAGCCAAAAAATCGGGTTTTTCTAGCAGGAAATACAATCGTTGACATTGTTCATGAGACACAGGAAATAAGAAGCGCCATACGTTTTGACAGCGAAATAGGTGAAGCTGCCCCAGTCCTTGTGACACTTCATCGCCAAGAAAATGTCGATGACAAAACCCGCCTTTCGGAGCTTCTAAGAGCATTATCGGAGATAAAAGAAAAGGTTGTATTCCCGATACACCCAAGAACAAAGAAAAGGATTGAGGAATTCAAACTAACAGAATTCGTAGATAATATACCTAATCTCCGCTTAGTTAAACCTCAGAAGTACCTCACTTTCATGAAATTGCTTGAGAAAGCAAAGGTAGTCATAACTGATAGTGGAGGAGTACAAGAAGAAGCGATTATAGTGGGAACGCCTTGTGTTACAGCAAGAGACACTACAGAATGGCCAGAAACAGTATGGGCGGGTGGCAATCACCTCGCGGGGCGCAGCGCACCAAGAATAGCTGAATTATGTAATCAACTATTAGAAGATGCAGAAGACCCGACACAAACCACTAAATGGAGAAATCCGTTCCAAGGCAATGCAGGCCCAACCATTATTCAAACCCTTGTTACACTCTGGAAAGATGAAGAGCTTTGGCCCCAGAAACTCGATATGTCACAAGGAAAGTATCCTCTTCCATGGCTTGTAGAAGTAGATGCGGATTTGGAGGGAGAATTTCTCACCAACGTAGAATTCGACAAGGAGGGGCGAGGCGTGATTGGAAACAAGCAACAGGCAGTTCGCAGGATTATTAGGTGGTCCAAAGCTGAGAACAGAGTTCGCAATCATTGACAAAAGTAATACGATTATCAAGCGCTTCGTACTACAAGAAATAACACAGTAAGTTAATATCAGGAAGTAATTAGTTTTTTTTCAGGCTTATCATTTTCAAAGGAATCATTAGTGTAACAGATTTATCAACACAAACGATTTATTAATTCAATGTAGGCGTTTGCCGTAGCGTCCATACTATAATTTGTACGAATTCGTTTTCGTGCCTGCTCCCCCAATGTTTTAGCAATTTTACGTTTTGAAAAGATATGGATTATCGCTTTTGTAATTGCATCAGGGACACCTGCTTTAACTAAAATCCCACTTCTTTGGTGAGTGATTATCTCAGGAATTCCTCCAACATGTGTCGCAATACAAGGGAGTTTCATTGCCATAGCTTCAAGCAGAGCTCTTGGTGTTCCTTCGCTCAGGGAGGGTAAAACGAAAACATCGCTAGCAGCAAGAAGTTCCGGGATGTCAAGACGTTCGCCTAGGAAGTGAATGTGATTTTCAATACCAAGTTCCCTTGCTAGATTACGAAAAGGTTCTTGATCCCCTTTTCCGGCTAGGTATAGATGACATTCAGGGTACACCTTAATTACTTGAGGGAGGGCGCGGATGAGGAAATCGTGACCCTTGACGGCTTTTCGTAAGCTGGCTACTGTTATAATAGCCCGCTTACCGGTCATCGAGAATCTCGCTCGGAGCTTGTCACGATCATATCGGGAGGGATCATAGATTGTTGTGTTAACACCGCTTGGAATAATTTTGATTTGTTTATTCCATTGGATAAGCTGTCTAGCGTAGATGCTGTCCATAACAACTAAGCAGTCTGCCAGTTGGTAGGCTTTCTGTTCTAAACTCCGAAATAAGGGCCCTAGAAGAGGTTGAACTGCAGCAGCGTTCTCCGCCCAGGCCCCACCCACAAACTGGATGAGTCGAGGGCGACTCCTCCTCTTTGCTAGGTGGATTGTGATTAAAGGGTCAGGGGTTATAATAACATCGTAGTTGCTCAAGAAACTATCACGAAGAGAGCTGACTCTTTTTCCGTAGAAGAACCCATCAAGGAAAGAGAGATACACATATTCGAAGAGGCGTCCGAACACACTTGTTCTCAGAGTACTAACTGAAGCAATTGGAAGATGCTTCTCAATACTTACTGCTCTAGATACACGTGGCTTCCTTCCAAGCGCAACAAACTCCCAATCATTCTGTTTTTGAATCCACTTCGCGATATCAGTAAAAAGCAATTCATCCCCGCCACGAGAGTAAGGATAGCTTGAACTGAAGATAATACAAACCCGTCTTCGACTTGACATAGCAGTAGCCCCACGAGGATTAAATCTATTACTCAGAACGATACCCCTTGACTAGTCCTTGAATGTAGCCAATGAAAATGCGTAAGTATTCCTCTCGGAAAAGGAGAGTATTAGAACCTACAAATCTACGCAGTAGATTGAATGGAATGAGCAGCATGTTGATTATTGAATAACCTAATACGCGTAGAATCGCACGCCAGTTTATAAATCCGTGTTTCAGCCAAACAATTGCTTCCCATTTCGAATATTCCAAAGCCCTCCAGAGCAGCCCTCTACGATTTGGTACACTGTAATAGAGGATAATTCTATTGGTAAAATAATACTTTGTAACTTGCGTAACCCGGAGATGAATATCGTAATCCTCAACCCAGATGAGGTTTCCATCCGCACCGCCTACCCGTCTAAGAAGACTGGTCCTGTAGATAGTTGATGATATAGGAATGATGTTGCTCTTTCGGAGCGTTGCATTGTCAACTAAGAAATCATGGGGTGGATTGAAGGAGATCGATTCTTGGTTATCAAGAGACACTTTCACGACAACACCACAAGCTGCTCCAGTTTTAATCACGTTAGTGTACAGAATTTCTAGAGCATCCTTAGAGTACCAGTCATCTCCGTCGAGGAACGCTATGTATTCAGTTTTCACCGCTCGTATGGCTGTTTGTCTAGCAGCCCCTAATCCTTGACCGGGACCTCGAATCATCTCAAATAATTCTGGAAACCTTTTAATTAATTTTTGAATCACTTCAAGCGAATTATCACTACTCTCGTCGTAGACAACAAGAACTTTCTCTGGAGTCAAAGTCTGTGATAACACTGATTCAGAACATCGTTGCAGAGTTGAAGCGCAATTCCGCACAGGAATAACAACCGTAATTGGGGCTTTCCTAGATTTCGTGTTATCCACCCCTAAAGCACTTCGATTTGATTATTTGTTCATACATCCTCTCATGTTTGTCTGCAATAGCTTTCCATGTATAACTTGTTCTAACTGCTTCAGCTGATTTTCTTCCTAAATCCTTCCTTAAAGACGGATCTGTAAGTATTTCCAATGATTTTTCAGCTAACTCTCGCGAGTTTTCACCGATTCGAAGGCAGTTCTTCACACTTTGATCGAAGGATTCGGCACCAATTGGAGTTGTCACTACTGGTTTTCCCAAAGCCAAAGCCTCTAGAATCTTGAATAACTGTCCACCACCTTTACGCATGGGAAACAATGCGATACTGGCTTTTGTAATATACTCCGTTATGTCGTCAACAAATCCAGTAACCACTACGTCTTTGTGCTTACCCAATTCCATAACTGCTTTTGACGGATGTGCTCCAACAATATACAGTTTTACTTCTGGTATCTTCGATTTGAGCAAGGGTAGGATTTCATGCACCAAGTAGAGAACTGCATCGATATTTGGAAGGACACTCATATTTCCGAAGAATATTATGCTTGGATGGTCTTCTGCTCTAGTTACATGTACAGCTTTCTCAATAGCCACCCCAAGCTGAATTACCTGGACGTTAGCCCTTCTATTCAGCTTCAAGAGATAATACCGCTCCTTTGGTGACACTACAGTCACTATCTCGTATTTTTTCAGTACAAACCTTTCATTCCATATCGCTCGGGTGAGATAATAGCAGTGCAATAAGAACCTGAGTGGGACAGGTTTCCGCAGTGGGAAAAACATTCGCACAGCATATAAGGTGACCGAGTCGGTAAGATCGAGTACTCGAGGAATAACCTTCAGATTAGCTAGTAGTAGTCCAATCGGGAGAAGATGAAGGTGAAGGACATCAATGTTTTTTTCTTCGATGACCGTCCTCACCGCTTGTTCAGCACGTCTTTGAAATTTAGGAAATTTCCTTTTCACTGCTCTAGCAAAGGGATTTCTAATCTGCCTGAAACCTTTCAGGGAGTCTATATAGTGAAATTCTTTGAACACCCCTCTATGCACATATTCCTCTGCTGCGCGTATGTCATTTTTTGACTCCTTTAGGAAAAATACATGAACCTCATGTTTTGATGATAATAGCTTGAATATATTCAATAATCGTAACGAGGATCCTGTTATCACAGGGTAAGATAGCCGTTCAGTGCAAACAAGAATTCGCAGGATTCCAACCCCTTTATTCCAATTAAATACTGAACCAAGTAATTATAACTTTCAATAATTGTGCATTGAATCCTTGGTTTCGAAGGGATGTTCAGCTATATTTTATATCTCTTTTGCAGGAAGTCACTAAGCCTGCTGTTGAATTCGACCACTCACGAGGATAGCGTTATAGAATTAAATCCACATCCATAGTTGTTACAGTACTATGTGACAAACAATCACGACGAACTCCTGTTCTAGCCCGTTTTCCCTTATAACCTGGATTCCTCCTGCATCAAAGCAAATCACCAAAAGTAGTATTTACTATAATAACAGGCGAGATACTAGATTGGAGAGACGCCATTTTAAAATACAAGTTTATTGTGGTTCTATCGCATCAAGAGCTATCTTTCTTTATACTGGAAAGAATTAACATCTCGTACACGAATACAAATTGAGAAAACAACCGAGAGGAAAACTATGGAACGCGCACTTATAACTGGAATCTCAGGCTTTGTGGGATCTCATCTTGCAGACTTCTTGTTGAAAAAGAACGTTGAGGTTTATGGAACAATTCGTTGGCGAAGCCAATTACAAAACATCCTCCACATTAAGGATAAGGTGATTCTCGTTGAAGGGGATATACGGGACTCCTTTTCAATGATAAAACTGTTGAAAGATATCAACCCGGATTACATTTTCCATCTAGCGGCACAGAGTTTTGTCCCAACATCATGGAAGGCCCCCCAGGAAACACTAGAAACGAATATCGTCGGAACAGTAAATGTATTGGAAGCAATTCGAGTGACCGAATGCCAAGCGCGCATTCAAATTTGTGGATCTAGCGAGGAGTATGGACTAGTTCATCCAAACGAGGTGCCTATTAAAGAATCAAATCCTTTACGACCGATGAGCCCCTATGGTGTTAGTAAGGTAGCGTCTGACCTATTGGGATTTCAATATCATAGGAGCTACGGTCTAAAAATAGTGCGAACGCGAGCCTTTAACCACACAGGCCCTCGCAGAGGTGAACCCTTTGTTGTTTCAAATTTTGCTAAACAAGTTGCTGATATCGAAAAGGGACTACGACCACCAGTAATTCATGTAGGGAACCTAGAATCGAAGCGGGATTTCACCGATGTCAGGGATATGGTCGAAGCATATTGGCTAAGTCTACAAAAAGGAGAATTTGGAGAGGTCTATAACATTTGTTCTGAGAAAACATGGAAAATCAAATGGGTATTGGATTTCCTACTAAGCAAAGCCAAGAAACCTATTGAGGTCAAAACTGACCCTGCTAGATTGCGTCCCTCAGATGTCGAGATACTACAAGGAGATTGCTCGAAGTTTCGAGAGCAGACGGGATGGACATACCGAATACCTTTTGAGCAAACTGTAGAGGACACGCTTGACTATTGGAGGAATATCTAAACTAGGAGTAGTAAATGACCCTTAGAAGAATCTCTCATAGTAGAATTACCTTTGCTGCGGCACACACCGCTTAAGCACTAGTCCACTGGGTGTACCAACCCAATTCACTGATTCGACCGATGTCATGGAGCATTAGCTTGGTATCACGCGCCCAGCCACATTCTCGGTCAACATCAACTGTACCTTGTGGGTTTAATAACAACGACTTGCGCTGGTTAGCCTACTTGAGTCTCATTGTTTTAATAGGTGTGATGTAGATTATTGCACCAACTACATTGTTTAAATCACGATACTTTGGTAAAGTTTGGTTTAACCAGCAAGATTGAAAATAGTACAATATTAACTGCCTTATCTGAACTTATTTCCAAGCAGGTTCACCGAATATGTCTGATAAGAATCGATTCGTTGTGGTTTTACCAGCGCGCAATGAAGAAAGCTTCATTGAAGGAGCAATCAGGTCGGTTGAGGAGCAAACGTTACAACCAGCTGTATTGCTTGTTGTGGACGATGGATCCACGGATTCTACAGCCGAAATTGTTCGGAGGTATTCTTGGGTTAAACTTCTCACGGAAACGGATAGAGGTTTTCGTTATCGAGGGGCAGGTGTTGCAGTAGCAGTTAATCGAGGTGTGCAAGAAGTCACACGACTATTTCCTGACTGGGCATTTCTATGTAAACTTGATGCAGACATCATCCTCCCACCCGACTACTTTGAGAAGCTAATCAATCACTTAAACGCGCGAGAGAATCGACGTCTCGGAATAGTTTCGGGTGTCGTTAAAGGCGAAACTACCAACTTGGAACACCCTCGAGGTGCCGCACGAATATACAGGCGTCAATGCTGGGAGGATATTGGAGGAAGACTACAGGAGATTCATGGGTGGGATACTTATACTGACCTTCGTGCCCGTCAATTCGGTTGGGTTACTCGTGGAATCCAAGAAATCGAAGTTATCCAGCGTCGACCCACAGCAGGACGCGAACAGAGGCTTTCCGTTGCATTCCAAGTAGGGAGGATGATGTATTTGCTAGGATATCATCCACTTGTAGCATTCGCTCGCGGAGTCAAACTTCTCACAAAAAATCCCATTGCATCAGTGGTACTAATTCTGAGCAATGTGTTAGCACATTTCAACAGAAGGATTCGCATACTACCTGAGGATTATTACCGCTACGTTGAATATGAACAGAAAGCAAGAATTAGACGAGTAGCTTCACGGTTACTGGGTGGAAAATAGCTTTACAGCGTGAATCCGCTGGATGTTTGCTGAAACAGAGGTGACAAAGTATAGCCAATACCAAAAGCACACGAATCTTTAAACGATTAACGTCTTGTATTTCATTAACCGTAATTATATGAGGGAAAGAAAGGCGTGCCGGATAAATCTGAAGCGGACGGTTTATTTTCAGCTGGGCGTAAACTCTACATCGAGAAGGAATTCACCAAAGCTTTAGAAGCGTTGAAGTCGGCACAACAACTGTATACTCAGATTGGCGAACAGCAGGATGCAGGTGTCGCAAGCGGTCATGTTGGACTCGTATTAGAAGCATTAGGGAAACACCGAGAGGCACTCGTCAGCTATTCTCAAGCCGTTCAACTCCTCCGTGATTCTCAGGAATTCACTGAGTTAAAACATGCTTTGTTTAGGTTGGGCGTTTTACTGGAGAAGCTTGATTATCCAAAAGAGGCAGTGAAAGCTTTTGATCAAGCAGCGGATATTCATGAAAGACTCGGGGAAATTAAAGAACAGCAAGAATTACTTCTCCGAGCAGGAGTTATACTAGAAAGACTAGGACAGCTAGAAGCCAGTCACTCTCATTTCGCAAAGGTTGTCGAAATCTCAAGAACGCTTCCTGATTCTAGTTTGTATATAGATGCTCTAAGTTCTTATGCACGCATTCTCTTGCAACTGGAAGATTTCCAAGAGGCAGAAATAATTTTCCAAAAATTAATCCAACTTTGTAATAGAGCTGGAGAACATACCATACAAGCTCATGCACTGCTTGGGTTAGCAAGTACCTATGTCAGTAGAAAACAACTAGACCGAGCAGAAGACCTCATTCAACAATCGGAAGAGCGATTCTTTGCCTCCAAAGATGAAACAGGAATACCTTATATTGCGTTTCATCGAGCACGTATCAATATACACCGAGGGCAATTAGCCGACGCGTTAGCACAAGCAGAACAGGCCCTCAAAGCCTTCCAAGATTGTGATGACCCAGTGGGACGTGTCCAGTGCCATTTGATACTAGGTCAGATAAACGAGAAGTTAGAGCAGTGGAAACAAGCATTAAGTCATTACGATTTAGCTATTGAAACATTGGAAATGCTAGGCAATCAGACCCGTTCACTACAAACTCGGATAACCAAAGGGAAATTACTGCTCCAAATAGGCAGAGAGCGGCTAGCAGAGAGGGAGTTCAGTTATGTTATCAAGCACCATAGAGAGAGCCAAAGTCTTGATCGAGAAGCACGAGTTTATCTTGAAGTTGCAGAAAAAATGATAGAACTCGGAAAGTACGACAGGGCAAGAGAACAATCAAAGAGCGCCATACAAAGACTACAAAAAACTGAGGATGAAGAAAGGGAGATACTAGCATATCGTATTCTGCTCAAGTCATCACAAAGCAGCGGTTCTCTTGAAGAAGATCTTCCTATTCTAAAGGAAGGTCTCGAGAAAGCTAAAGCACATGGGAAAACAGGTGTGGTCTCGTCCTTAACCGCCAGCTTGTCGTTATTATCAATCGATTTAGAGGCACCACAAGATAAAGAGATTGCTACGCTAGAAGAAGCGCTTCAGGATAAGCTTCTACCGAAAACACAACGTGTAGAGATAGCTGAATGCCTTGGGGTAGTTCTTTCTAAACTAGAACGTTTTGCAGAGGCAGTGCAATATCTGTCCCAAGCAATCAGTGGATATGATATTCAACCAAGCTATGAAAAAGCCAAAACCTACTATCTGTTAAGCCAAGCATACCAACACCTAAACCAACCACAGCAAAGAAGAGATGTTCTAGAAAAAGCCCTAGCTAGCCTTCCTCGTAGCACTGATGATTTATTACGAGCAAGAATCCTTCATCAACTTGCATCCCTGATGGCAGAAGAAGATACAGAGACGGCTTGTAAGAATTATTTACTCGCTGCAAAACTATTCGAAGCTCAGGATATTCCTGATGAATTATTCGATGCATTATTGGGAGGCGCCACATTACTTGTTAAGCTGAAGAAGACCAAACTTGCTTTACAGCTGGTAGAACAGTCGCTTGTTCTTGCAGATGAACTATCAATAATGATTAGAGATAACGGCCAGCAACTCCAAGAAGGCATTCACATTCGCCAAGCAGCGGAAGTAGCACTTTATACCGCAACGGTACACTTTGAGAAACACACATCAAAAGCGCTTCTTGAGAGGATGTATTACTGGTCATCACGCCGAAAAACTGCCATTCTTATACCCTTCTTACCAGAGAAGCTAGGCTACAAGGGTTGTAAGGATCTTCCTATTTTGGTACAGGAAAAGGCACGCTTGAAAGAACAAGCAAGAGACCTCCATCTGAAAATAATACAACAGGAAACAGGAGAATCAACTCAGCAAGACGGTGAGAACCGCCAACAGCTCGACAATCTTCTAGCCCAAATCGATGCTATCCGTGGTATGATTACAGAATCCTGTATCGATCCAGGAAAGACCCTACCTCCAAAGGAATACAATATCCTATCCAAAGTATTAGCAATGATGCCGAAGGACCGAAAATGGGTTCTAATCAACTACGACATCCTACGAAGTAAAAACAAGATAATCGTAACTTGGATTGACCATAGAGGGTACTACGGATCTTCCCTTCTCCCGCTAACTAAGAGCTTAACATCAGTTGTATCACACCTTCGGACTGTCCGAGATACAACCGATTTACCTCCTCAAACACAATTACAGAAGATTGGAACTCGATTATACCGTTTCTTAATACCCACTAATCTAGCAAAGGAATTGAGAAGCGAGGGTTACGACTATATACAATTAGTGACAGATGACTTTCTTCACCATCTCCCCTTCGAAGTAATCTTCGATGGAATGCAATTCTGGGGTTTGAAATACGCAGTTAGCTGGACACCAGATATGGCATTCCTTGAGAATTCAATGAGAGCACGCGCTACAATTACAGCACCCTCAACTGTAGTTCTGGGCGTTAAAACTGGCGACGAAAAACAGAGAAGTGGGAAACATGTCGCCGAAGAGATAACCAAGACATTTCTTGCCGCCGTACCAATCTCCCATGAACATGTTGGCGAGCCCGTCGTGCTCTTTGGTCGTGATTTCACTCGGGAATTATTAATCGAATCTTGTAACAAGTCTTGTAAGCTTCTATTCCTCTCAACGCCTACAGTAATTCATTGCCGAAAAGGCGAAATAGCGCTCAGACAACCAGATAGTATCCGAGCAATCGAGTTAGGAATCACTACAAAAATAGATGGGGAACCAGCTCTTGTACTTGACTACTGTATCCAATCAGAACCCAGGGAGGACGGTTTAAGCCTTGCAGCCTTTCTCCGCTGCCTAAAGGCAGCGGGTGCTACAGCAATAATCTTCACTAGGTGGCCACCTAAACAAAATACTCGGGCTTTCTTCGCTTCCACCATTGCAACGCAGCTCTACGATGGTAAACCCCTAGCTGTGGCGCTCCAACAAGCAAGACTGATGATGTCCACGAAGTATACGACTTCAAGCAGCTGGCTAGCATACTCCCTCTGTGGTAACCCCTATCCTACACTCTTCTAGAATTGTACCCAGTTAGATACGCGATTAGCTAGGAGTAGGTTCCTTGTATCCCTAATTCGCAGCGAGTTTATGCAGACACTTTTAATGTTGGTTAGGTGCCATTAAAACGAGTGGTTTACATGGCTGTCTTTGATCGTCAAACTATTCTAGAACTCATCACTCAGCGAGAACTAGTCACGGGTTTAATAGATACGAAAACTCAAGTTTCTCCTAACGGCGTTGAACTTACATTACACAAGGTGTATCGCTTTAAGGAGGCTGGTGTGGTCGACTTCTCAAATGAACAACGCCGAATCCCTGAATACGAAGAAATCCCATCAAGGGATGGCCGCTATGTTCTTACTCCAGGTAATTATCTAATCACCTATAATGAGATTGTACGCATACCTGAGGATGTAATTGCCATAGGGCGACCCCGATCCTCATTGTTAAGATCTGGAGTGACGGTTGAATCAGCTGTATGGGATGCGGGATATACAGGGCGTTCACGTGGATTATTACTGGTTTTCAATCCCAAGGGTTTTGTTGTGATGCAGAACGCTCGGCTACTACACTTGATATTCATGAAACTTGTACGAAAAACTGAATCATACAAAGGTGTGTATCAAGGAGAGACCTAGCAGGTGCTGCGTAAGGTAAACGTGTTGGTTACAGGGCCACCAGGATGTGGCAAGAGCACATTAATCAACAACTTGGTTGAGAGGTTGCGGGTTTGCGGCTTCAAGGTCGGCGGGATAACCACACCTGATATTCGTTCAACTACTGGACAGCGTACCGGCTTTCACATCTGTGATATTGCTACAGGTGATAAGCAGACAATGGCGTCCATTGGCTTTCAAAGTGAAGTAAGCGTTGGACGTTATGGTGTCAATGTCGAGGCAATACGCACTCTAGGAGTGTTTGCTATTAACCGAGCTATTGGTCAAGCGGATATAGTCGTGATCGATGAAATCGGAAAGATGGAGTTAATAGTACCCGAATTCCAAAGATGCGTTATTGAAGCTTTAGACAGTACAAAACCTGTGTTGGGTACAATCGGGTTACACTTGAAATCAGATTTCATTACAGAAGTGAAGCAACACCCTAAAATGACGATTGTAAAACTCGATAGAACCCATCAGGCAGTAGTATTTCAACATACTTGTGAACTATTAGGCCTCACAAATAAAAGGACCCAAGGAAAAGGTTAAGAAGAAAAATAACGATAGGAATAGGTACCACGGTAACGAGGATATCTAATACCTACATCAATGTAGACACCCTTGAGATGCCTGAGAAAATAATATGAGGAGAGGCAATATGGGTGAAAAAAACTTAAGAAATCAAGAGATGCAGCAGCCCATTCCCCATCTCCAAAAGAACCAGGTTAGTCTCGTTATTTTCGCAATTAGTGTTGCGATGCTTATAATCAATCTGTGGTTCTTTCAATCATTCTGGATTGGATTGCCTTTCTTTATTATCTATGCATTCTTTGCCTCAACAGCAGTTGCTAGACACTTGGGATTGAGTGAGAGGTTATTAGCTATCCCCTTTGGGTTTCTATTATTGAATATGTTATTCCTCTCTGTCACTGCTGTAGCAATACGACTGTTTATCCCCTTAAGTAACGTGTTACTTACTATACTCGTGCATGTTCCTTTTCTATTCTTCATAAAGAAGGGAGATGATGACAAAACTGAGGAATCGATATCCGAAGAATCGTCGACAACCATCACTCCTCATACTAATCCTTCCTCACCGGGGAAATGGTCGATAAATCCCGTGATTCTTCTGGTATTTTCCTTATCTATTCTTGGGATGATTTTGGCGCTCTGGGTTTCAAGGACCGGTGAAACCATTCCATCATTTCACGCAACACTCAATCCACTTTATTACATATTTTGTTTTACCGCGGCTGTCACGATGATGGGAGTGATTCTTTCAAGACATAGCCTACAAATCAAGCTTGTCTTTCTCATTGTCTTTTCATTAGCTTCGCATATATTCAGATACATCATTTATGTTATAATGACTGGATCTGACATGTGGAGCTATCTTATCGGGTCATGGTGGATCTACAACGGGGGGGTGCTCCCCCCTCACTCAAGCCTTTACCATTATATTGCTAGTTCAGAGAATGGCTACCTAGGAATCTGGGGCTTTAACGTCTTCATCTCACGTGTTACCTCGGTAAACCTATATTTTGGATATCCATACATTGGGCTTTTACTCTCCTTTTTCGCGCCGCTAATATTATACCAGATTACAAAATCGCTTCTGACCAATGATACCTACGCGCTATTCGTTGCAACCCTATCCGCGTTCCTTTACTCAACATTCATGTGGCTATCTCTCTCCTCTGCCAACGGCCTAGGCGTCCTGGCAATGCTATTCTCCCTTCTTGTATGGATAACATACCTCAAAGATTCATCTGCCTCGATTTTCTTCCCAATATTGGTTACCATAGCAGGAATCATTGCCTATCCCCTTACTGGAATGTTCGTAGCATGCATCGCTTTGATATCCATTTCCTTAAGAGTGGGTCTACGAAAAGGGGTTGTTGCCCTCGCCGCCGTTCTTGCTTTGATTCTCCCATCATTCCTTCTCGTTGGAGCGATTGTTCAGTTCCTTGCAAGTGGTATGCCTCCTCCTCTCAATACTCTCCCAATCACCACAATATTAGCCAATATCATCTTCCCGCATAATGATCTAAGCAATCTGTTAGACATACCCTATCTCGTAATATATCCTCTAATTGGAATAGGTATCGTTTTAGGACGAAAGGCAATCAACCGCAACGTCTACTACCTACTATTAACGGTATTCGCAATAGTATTGTTCAACGAGGCAGTAGGATGGTGGGCCCAAATACGTATTCTTCACCGGATTGGAGACACAGTGATTCCTTGGTTCTTTTTGATATTTGCTGGTATAGGTCTGCCAAGGTTTCATCGGTCTCTAAAAACAGTTACACCCACAGCTGTTAATATACGATTTATTCGGATACACCGTGTTGTCGAGTCACGGAAACTGCTCGCAATCGGTCTATGCTTGATGTTTGGAATATCTACAACAAATCATTTCATCCTCGCTCCAACTACTAACAAGTTTAATCCCTCAACAGATTTAGTAGACGCTGTACAGTTCATAATCCAGCAAGACCCATCTAGAAATACTCTCATCCTCGCTGATGCCTACTCGATTCTGCTGCTAGATGTCCTGTCTCAGGGCAGGTGGTATAATCTTCCCTATTTAAGGGCAAGCACACACGCACTCGAACTCGCACTCCCCATCTACACTAGCATCCTCAGATATCCTTCCACTTTATATTCTGGTGCCCAAGATGCGAAAATTACTCTAACCAATCATCTTATGACTTATTATAATTACACTACCAACCCAGATACGTTTTATTTTGTATTCGATCCTGTTTTGGCACCTTATATGTATTCGAACATAGCATCAGACCTTACGGAAATAATATCAGTTTATCTCGGAGAACCCACAGTATTTGGAAATGTACACGTTTACAGGTCACACATTCCAACACTACTCTGGAATACAACAGTCCATGACATTTCCGGAAACAACAACGACGGAGTTGCCTATGGACCCTTCCTTAATCAGGAATTTATTGGTAAATATACAACATTTGATGGCATAGATGATTACATAGAAGCGCCCTTCCTGAACTTAACTACTGAGTTCACTGTTGAAGCCTGGGTTTATTTCATTGATGGCCAGCCCTTAGGAGATTATGGAGGGCTGTTTAGTATGATGTTAGATTTGAGAGTTCTTCTGATAAATGAAAGTGCCGCTGTCCAAATGCATATAGGATCTAATACTGAAACTCATCTTTCTAACACAATTGACCTAACCAATGCTTGGCACCACATCGTTGCATGCTATAATGGAACAGATGTTTGCATATACGTAGACCAGGCGTTAATCTATAGCCACGAACAGGTCGGAAACATAAACATATCCGCGAACAAGACGTATATTGGATGGGGAAGCCCATATTCTAGTTGGTATCATCTCCAAGGTTCATTAGACGAATTCCGAATCTATGACAGGGCTTTGAATAGTACCGAAGTGTCCCATTCATACCTACAAAGTGTTCCTATGAATAATACTGGGTTGATTCTATGGTACTCCTTTGATGATGAAGAGGAGAGGGGTTCCATCAATTCCGTAATACCCACTCCACCCACCATTGTTACAGAGGCAGATGCAGGTCAGCTCCTACATGGTAGATTTCCTCAACTGTTCTGCAATATTACACTCCGGTCAATATACCGGAAAGCGTATACAATTCCTGTTCGCCTTTCCCTAGCTCCTCGTGGAATACTAGCAAAATTAGACATCCATTTACTAATAGAGCAGGAAAACCAGGATTAAATATGTGCATTCGAATAAGCTAATTCACATGTTGCCTAGACACCTTTTGTTTCCCCAATCGACTTTCGTAGCATTTGTATTGAAAACTAGAATTATGATGTGTTGGCAAACCCTCTAAGAAATTTATAGATGTCTGATTACTCTGAAATAGGTTAGGAGAAAGAGGATAATGAGTGACACAATCACGATAGCGAGGTCGTCTGCCAAGGGCGGATTCAACCTTCTCTGGGGAGCAGCGCTTTCTACAATCCTAACAACCATCAGTGGTATAGTTATCGCAAGACTTCTCACGCCAAGCGAATATGGCGTAGTTGGAATCGCTTTGATTGGCCCCAATTTTATCCGTCTTTTCAGGGATTGGGGTGTAAACTCTTCAATAATTAAGTACACTGCTCAATACAAATCAGAATCTAGAACAGCGAAAGTGAAAACCTTCCTAGTTACGGGATTACTCTTTGAATTCATTTTAGGATCTTCGCTCTTGGTTATCTCGATTATTCTCTCAAATTCCCTAGCAACGATTTTCCACCGACCATATGTGAAGCCCTTAATCGAAGTGGCTTCTTTCACAATCATTGGTGGAGCACTTCTCACAGCCACTCAATCAGCATTCATAGGCTACGAGAGAATGAAACTCTACAACAGCACAGTGATATGTCAAACCGCGACAAGAGCAGTTCTAGCCCCCCTCCTTATAATCATAGGTTTCGGCGCATTTGGAGCAGTTCTCGGAACAACCATCTCCTTTCTGCTAAGCGGACTAATCGCTACACTAATCTTCTACCAAGCGATTTACAAGAATCTAAGAGTAAGAACCAACAAACAAGAAATGTGGGAATCCTTAAAGTCAATGCTCAAGTTTGGGATACCACTCTCGATTTCAACAATTCTTCGCGGCATTCTCTTACAATTCTACGCTATTCTCATGGTAATTTTCTGCACCGATCTACTGATTGGGAATTACCAAGTTGCGTCAACCCTTGGTAGCTTGCTCACTTTTTTCATTATTCCAATAGGCACTGCTTTATTCCCTGCGTTCTCAAAGCTTGATTGTACAAAGCACCCTACAACACTCAGAAACATCTTCACGTTCTCAGTCAAATTAACCGCGCTTACAGTTGCACCAACGATAGGCGCTGTCATGGTATTGTCGCAACCACTAACTTTCACACTTTTTGGCGAAGGATATAGTTATGCCCCACTCTTTCTATCCATATATTCCATCAATTACTTATTCCCAGTTTTCGGAAGCATAAGCGTCGAAGCGCTTTTCAGAGGGCAAGGAAAAACAGGGCTAAATTTGGCACTAGTACTGATTACATGTTCTGTAGGATTCCCAGTAAGCTTACTTCTCATTCCGACATTTGGCATCTTAGGCTTGATCGCAACGAATATTATTCACGGAATTCCCTTTCTCGTCGTTGGACTCTGGTGGGCGAAGAAGCGGTTCACAGCCACTATTGACCGGGCTTCATCAGCCAAAATACTATTAGCCGCATCCATTGCCGCCACAATCACCTTTTTGGTCGTTTCTCACCTTTACCTACCCAGCTGGATAAATCTAATTATTGGGATTCTAATCTTCCTAGCTGCATACACACTAATTACTCCACTAACACGGGCAATAACCCGAGCAGATATACAAAACCTCAGAAAAACCCTAAATAACCTCGGACCAATCTCACGCATATTCACTCTCCTACTTGATATCATGGAGAAACTAACACGTTAAAAAAATGAAGATAATACTATCTATCTCCAGTGATTTCAATAAGCTCTTTGACTAACTTTATCTCTTTAGCTGCACGTTCGTCCCAATTGCAGAAGTGTTTCAAGGCAAATTCTCTAGCTCTAGCTCCGAGTTCATTCCGGTAATCTCCATCCTCTAATAATTCATTCAAAACCTTTGGTAAATTCTGTAGTTGAGAATATTTCAGCAAGACCGCATTCTGCTGGTTTTTCAGGATCCGCCTAGTACCACCAGAGTCAAGAGCTACAACACACTTTCCACAACGCATAGCCTCCATAACAGTAGCAGATAAACAAGACAAATCATACAAAGCCACAAATATATCAGCAGCAGCAAGATAACTAGGCACATCTGCATGCGGAATTCTGCCTACAAATCTAACATATTCAGGGACTTTCAGCGAATCCACTAGACGATGCAGTTTCACCTTTTCTGACCCCTCGCCAACGATAACGAAAAATACATCATCCCTATTTTCGACTATCTTTGGTATAGCATTAATCAATCTGTGTACACTTTTAATAGTCGTTAACCTGCAGAGCGAAAGCACTATCTTAGCTGACTTGGGTAATCCTAATCTTTGCTTGGCTAGAGCAGAATCAATGTCAATGCACAGACCTTTGTCAACACCATTCAACCAAAGTCGTATCTTGTTCTCTTGGACACCTAAGTACTTAGCAACTGACTCTCCATATGTTCCATCTTCGGTGATAATGACGGCATTTGCGGGTGTTCTAAAGGCAACAACATGATAGAAATAATGTAGAAATAACGAAAACTTCCCAAGGTAAGGATACAGGATACTCCCCTGGAATCGTAGGATAAGTGGAATCCTGAATATCTTGCTTATGATGTAGGCAGGTACAGCACCGAAAACTTCGTAACCATAAATAGCACTAGGCCTGTTCTCCTTAGCAATAGCGATTGCCTTTCTCAGCGAAAGAAACAGAAAAAGAAACCATGTAATTACGCGCCCCCTGATTCTTTCAAAGAGTGGAATATTTACCTTGTAGACGAATGGATTCCTTCCACTATCACCACTAAGCGAGATATAATGAACTTCATATCCCGATTGAGCGAATCGAGAAAAAACCTGCCATCTAGGTCCATAGTTCCAAAGCCCTAACCCGCTTATCACCATTATTCTAGGTTTCAAGTTTCATTCTCCGAGTGTAAATGGGTAGTTGAATTAATCACTGTGGAATATACTTCCTGGATGCGTTTTGAGATGTTTATCCAAGAATATTGCCTTGAATAATCCCGTATTAACTCCGCTAACCATTTCCTTTCTAATGCACTCAAAATAGCTTTCGATAATGATTCAGGGTTAGCAGGCTCTACTAGAATTCCAAGATCATCTCTACTAATGATTTCTGGTACACCTCCAACGCGGCTCGCTACAACTGGTTTCCCACATGCCATCGCTTCAATGATTACCACACCAAAACTTTCCTTTATGCTGGGCAGAACAAAAAGATTACAGGTGTTCATCCATGCTGGAACCTCCTCATGTTTCTTTTGCCCAACAAAAATGATTGTTTCAGCCAAACCAAGCCTGACAGCTAGTTGTTTTAACTTTCCCTCTTTTACACCTGAACCAACGATTACGATGGTAATGTCTTGTCTTTTTTTCAAGACGAGTCTCGTAGCTTCTATCAGATATTTGTGCCCTTTCAAAGGAGATAGGTTTCCTACCGAAAGTATAATCTTCTTGTCTAGTGGTAACCCAAGCTTTCTTCTTATTTTCTTAAGAGGTAATGGTCGAAAGAGCGTTGTGTTAACACCGTTAGGAATTACTGATATTCTATCATTTATTCTACCCCGAACCCCCAAAGCGGTATCCTTCAACATTTCGGATACACAGATAATATGACTACTTTTTCCGAGGGTGTAGGACATGATACCGCGCAGAAATAATTTCTGAATATTGTTATACAATTCGCCGCCAAGAATCGTTAATACAACAGGTTTCTTTACGAATTTACTCAAAATAACTGCACAAAATCCATCTGGTATGATACCATAAGCGTGAATGATTTCAGTTTTTCTTATGTGGTCTCTGTTTCTTATGAGGAATATTACAATAGAGAACAAGTAAAGCAGAACTTGAATTAAAGATGCAACACCGAAGATGTTTAGTCTTGATCTATCACTAATCCGAAGTGCGAAAAACCGCGGATGAAAAACAGTTGTGTTACATATCTTTTCGCGTTCTGGGATTTCAGTATAGCTCTGAAGATGAATAAACCAGCGGGACTTCCTAAATAGCCTAGTGTTGGGCACATATGGTGTAGGTGAAACTACACTAACTGGATTATGTTTGGAGAGTAAATCCGTTTGTTCCTTTACCCAAATCCCTAAATTAGGGAGTTGACGGTTGGGGAACATGGAAGAAACTACGAGAACCCTCATTGCCAAACTGCTCCACTTTTCATTAGATTGCCAATTTCTCGGATATTTTCCACACTCACTACACTAGTTGCAAGAATTTCCGTGATATTTCCCGCCAATCTATTTGCTCAGCATATTTCCTGGCATTCTGTCCCATTATTGTTCTTCTTCTCTGATCAAGTAGTAAACCCATTTTTTCCTCAAGGTCTTTTTCGACACCGCTCCTATACAATAAACCATTTTGGTGGCTTACTCGTTCTGATACTCCAGAATCGTCTGCTATGATTACCGGTAAGCTACAAGCCATTGCTTCAATCATTGCAATCGAACTTTGGAGCGGCCATATCCCTACATCAGCTGCTGAATAGTATCTATATAGATCCACATTGGGAACCATATCAACAAATATGAAATGGTCACTTAATCCAGAAGCTGTTGCTTTGTCCCTTAAGCTATTGACATATTCTGGTTCACCGCTACCCACTAATACTACTTTCACAGTTGAATATTTCCTTATCAACGAGATAGATGCTTTAATTAATAGATGAGGACCCTTTGAGGCCGTTAACTTTCCAGCGTAAATGAATACTATATCATCCTTTGAGAGCTTTAATTGTCTTCGCGTCTCTTTCCTCGCACGTTTTTCATAACGGAATAATCTAATGTCACACCCCAAGGGAATTACTTTTATCCTTTCAGCCGGGATTCGATAGTACGTTTTCATGAATTGCCTTGCATCTTCTGCTACTGCAATCAAAGCATCAGCTGAGTTTATTATTTTCCTGCTGAAAAGCAATCTGAAGATCACATACACAAATTTGACCCATTTCCGGGTTGCTATTGGTGCCATATGCACATCAAAGATTATTTTAGTATCTGGCAAATCCTTCCCCAAAGAGATTGCAGTTATCGAAGCAGCGCTTAGTATGCTATGAAAAATAATTACATCAGGTTTTAGTTTCAGGAGAACCTTTCTTAAATTTCGAAGCCACACCCTCCCTAAAAACTCCAATGTTATTGGTAATCTCCAAACTTGTATCCCCTCCTCGATAAAAGTGCCATTTCCTCTTATCCTATCCCCCAAGATATCTTGCGCAGCAGGATACAAACCAGGAGCATATCGATCAGAGGTTACCACACTCACATCATGCCCTTCCTCAGTTTGAACCCTTGCTAAATAAAACTCTTGATATCCCAGTTTAGGTTGAAAGTAATCAATTACATGTACAATTTTCATACTTTCACCTTGTGATTTTGTATGTTGATAAGAAGACTCCCTGTGCTTGATATGTTCAATACCCTCCCCTTGTCTTTAGGTGGCAACCTCCTCGTAGATTTTTTCCAGTTTATTTACAACAGATTCAATAGAGAATTCCGTTTCTACAATTGTCCTACCATTTCTTGAGAACCTCTTACGCAATCTTACATCGGTGATTATTGTATGAATTGCTTTGGCGAGTTTCTGAGGGGACGGAGGTGTAACAAAACCTACATTGCCATCAATCCATTCTAATGCATCTCCTAGCTCAGTTGTGATTATTGGAACCCCAATTGAACAAGCTTCAAGAAAGGTCACAGGAAATCCGTAAAAAGAGGGTGTTACGAAAACGTCAGCATCAACAAAGGCGCTGAGTTTCTCCTCATGACTTATGAAACCCGTAGTTAGAACCGACTCCGACACACCTAACGAATTTACCAAAGACTCAACTTTGTATAGATATCCTTCATCAGGTCCTGCAATCACCAAGAGAGTTTCCGCGGACTTCGGTAGTCGCCTCAGCTTTGCATAGGCTCTAACCAACAAATCAATACCTTTTGTTTGATGAATTCTTCCAAGGTAGAGGACAATCCTTTTCTCCCTAGCGATTTCAAAACGTTTTCTGAATTTACCTTTCCGCGGTAAGCGATGAAACTCTGATAGATCTATTCCATTGGGAACAATAGCAATCCTCTCATCTGGCACTCCTTTACGCTTTACATCTTTAGCTTCCCCTTGGCTCAGAGCTATTACCTTTGCGGCATCTCTGAGTACTTTAGAGCCTAATATTGCATCATAAATCAGCTTCAAACATTGTTTAGAAATAATAAAGGGAATCGACCCATGAGGTTGTATCAGAAAGGGAACGCTGTATCGTCTAGCGTATTTACGGACGATTAGGTCCTGGTAATGCCGCCAGGAATGCAAATGTACAACATCATAATCCGCAATTGTGTCCTTTACCGCTTTTGTCATTGTGGGTGAAATGTTAAACCCAGTAAAACGCAGCACCCTCGGAAAGAAGCAGATTCGATAGCCATCTCGTTGTTCTTCCTTTACTATTGACTGATTATCATGATATTGATTGATTGCACTTGTTGTGAATATCGTAACATCATGCTTCCTTGCTAACTCTTTCGAGATGGACTTGACAACCCCAACAGGTCCCCCAAACAAGGAGGAAAAAACAGGGATTACTTGAAGGATTCTCATAGTATCACCCAAACCAATTCTCCATCTATTCTTTTATTCCTCGAACATGCAGACAATCTGGGAGGAAAGGAATCCCCCTGTATCCTTTGATAATTCGCTTGACCCTTCTGACTCCACAATCAATGAGAAGAGATTTCAACAACCCGAAAGAGAAGCCAGACTTGTGGAAGTTTTCGGGGTAATCCTGTTCGCCATAGATGTTCCGCAGATTCTGCCACGAGGGCCTTAGGAAGAATAGCAATGCTCGAGCCCTCAAGTCAGGACAACGAAGTTCTATCATTCCACCCTTCTGAAGTACTCGTACCCATTCGGAAAGAATCGAAGGAACATGGGTATGTCCGAAGTGTTCAATTAGATGACTCGAAAAAACATATCGGAACGATTCTGCACGGAAGGGTAGAGCCTGAGCGTCTGCTATAACATCTACTTCTGGAGTTACTCGGCAGTCTAGACCTAATGTATTCGGCTGTCTTTTGGTTCCACAGCCAATATCAAGACCTGATGGAATCCCAATAAATCTCAGGGTTCTTATTCAACTCCTCCGATTTTTAAATCTGGCAAGTATTTTGACCAGTTTTTCTCTGAATGATGTTTAACGAAATACTTCCTACAGTTTCCTGAGAGCCTTGTGAGGTTCTCTTTAATGTAATCGATTCCTTTGACCCATAGTGATGCTTCTGCATCAACCCCTAAAAGATAACCAGTTTTACCTTGCGAGACGACTTCTGGTAGCCCCCCAACTTTGCTTGAAACTACTGGCGTTCCGTACATGAATGCCCCAATAATTGTAGCGCTTTGAGTCGCGCGCCTAAATGGAGCAAGAACAGTATAGCTTTGCTGGATTATTTCACCAAAAGCAACATCATCAAATCCCTTTGTAGATAGGATTCGGAGATCCTTTTCTCTAAGGAATCTAGAATCCCTGGGAGTTGCGCGTGATGTCATTTGGAGTTTAAGACCTAAACTATGCCTTGAAGAATAGCGCGCAATTTCCAATAATTTATCTGGTCCCTTTGCAGGTAGAGGAGGTCCCACAAATGTTACGTATTCTCGAGTTTGCTTTTGACACCTCGAGCTACCTAAATCCTCGAATAACAAAGGAATCATTAGTCTTTCCCCCGAGAAACGAGGATACCTGATATCAAATAATTTAGAAGCGAATCGTGACGAAACGATGGCAATATCAGTTTGTTCCAATAATTTTCCTTGATAATATTCAAAGAAATATAACCAATATTGATGGACCCCTTTGTATATCGGCTTGTAGCAGTTTTGAACAAAAGGTTCATGGACATGATAAATGAATAAGGAGTTGTTTTTCCGAGCGAATTTTGCGATGAAGCTATTGAGCAAGTGAAAGTTTTGAAGATAAATGTGAGTGGGAGGGTCTTCAGCAAACACCTTCAGGATGCTGCTTTTGTTTCGATGGTCAATAGCATCTTTGAGTATAGAAGAGATGTTCTTTGAGGATCCAATGAAGATTGTATTTTCCTTGATTTTTTTTGGCAGCAGATGTGCGTATTCATAACTGAAGAGATATTTCACTGAATGTCCAGCACTTTCGCAGGCCTTGCCAAACGCGCAACAAAGTGACTTAAAGGTTGGGCTGAACTGCAGGCACCCTACATAAACTGTCATTGCAATAATCATAAACCTAGGCTGCTTCCAAGATGCGCCTCATTTTTTCCCCAATTATCTCTATACTCAGATTCCGTTCTACATATTTTCTACCATTATTTCCTAATCTCCTTCTAAGAGTAGCATTATCTTTCAGCCTGAGAACTGCTTCAGCCAACGCCTTGTAATCTCCAGGATTTACTACAAGACCAGATTTTGTGGCTGTAACATACCGCCCTGGCTCTCCTTTGGAACAGCAGATTATTGGTTTCCCTGCTGCCTGATATTCATAAAGTTTGGAGGAGATACCCAATTCAATTGCGCTAGCACCGCATAATGGTAAAAGCACTATATCGGCTCTTGCTATTATTTGTGCAACTTCGTCACGCCCTACAATTTTCTCCACGACTCTCAGGTTTTCTAATTTCAGTCGTTTCTTCTTCGACTTCAACTTAGCTGTGAGTTCACCACCTCCTTGAATCAGAAACTCGATATCTGTAATTGAAGTAAGTATCTTAGCGGCTTTGAAAACTTGGCCGAAGTCATACGCAGGGGAAAAAGCGCCGATGTATAGAACTTGGAATTTCCTAGTTGTCTTCTGGGAGTAGCGGCGTTTAGCAGTGAACCGAGAAATATCGACACCCGCAGGAAGTACATGTATCTTTCTTGGATTAACCTGGTACTTGTTGGTTATAACACCAATATAAGCAGGGCTAATTGATGTAATAGCTGATGCCACTCGGTAAGCTAATTTTGCAAGGAATGTACCTAGTCTTGCTAAGAATGAATTTTTATTTAGACCAAGATCAAAAAGAGTCTCTGGCCATAAATCATCTACATTTTGGACTAGTGGGCATCTGTGAAAAAGATGATAGATGAACCCAGGAAACATAGACAGGATATTTGGGTTGGCAGCCCACACTACCTTAACTTTTCTAATAAAGGGAAGGGCAAAGAGAGACGAAATCATGAAGCTAGCGAAAAGAAGTATTCGTTTTACAATACCTTCCGAGGGAAGGGGAGGCACGTATGTTCTAATCACTTTCAGCTTACCGCTGTACTTGACAGCAAGAGCCTTCCATTTGTATTCCGCGAGGATTTGACCTGTAGGATAATGAGGGAATGCTGAAACGACCGTTACTTTGCACCCTGCTTTCAAAAGACCATATGCAGCATTAATGGCGCGGGTCGCTCCCCCGCCCATGTCTGGTGGGAACAGCTGCGCTATGATTAGAACGTGCATGTTTCTCAACCCATGAAGCTTCGCGTGCAAGGGCTTGTTTTATTTCTTCACTCTTTGCTAGGAACCAGTCAAACGTTCTCTTTAAGCCTGTCTTAAGGCCTATCTTTGGTTTATACCCTAGAAGCTTTCCCGCTTTTTCTATTGACGCTCTTCTTCTCGAAATACTATCCCAATCACGTGAAGGCTTGAATTCTATTTCAGCGTTGCTTCCTGTGATCTCGTTTATTTGATTGGCGAGATCAAGGATACGGGTTTCGGTCCCAGATGCCAGATTAACTGCTTCACCCAGCACTTCCTCAGAGATGCCCATCCGTAAGGTTCCTTCAACAATATCGTCCACGTAGGTGAAGTCCCTCGTTTCCTCGCCAGTTCCAGTAATGGGTAAAGGAATCCCATTTATCGCCCACCAGAAGAAGTTGGGAATAACGTTTCTATACAAGCCTGGTACTTCGCCGGGTCCAAATACGTTGAAATAACGAGCTATGGCAACGGGCACGTTGTAGTAGTTGTGGTAAAAGTTGCAGTATAATTCGCCTACTAGTTTTGTAATTTGATATGGTGTATCTAGGTGTAAAGAAACATAATCTTCGGTTAGTGGTAAGGGCGCGTTGTTGCCGTAAATAGAACAGCCAGAGGAGGCATATACAAACTTCGTACACTTGGTCTTGGCGGTGAACCGTAAAGTTCTCAGTGTTCCTAGCGCGTTAGTGAGTAGGTCATTTTCAGGGTAGTCAATACTATTTTGGTTTGCAAAGTGTGCAGCTAAATGAAAAATGTAGTCAGGCGTGAAGCCGAAGGCTTCTCGCATTTTCTCGTCATCGAGTATACTTCCGTGAATGAATACAATATTAGGATTCTTTGGAATATTCCATTCATAGGAAGCCGAAAGATCATCTATTATGATTATTTTTTCAGGCTCAGCTTGCAGTAGCACTCGAACAAGGTTGCTCCCGATACATCCAGCACCTCCAGTAACTAGGATGCGTTTCCCAGCATATTGGGTTAGTACGCTCTCAAACATCATCCATTTCAACCGCGTTTTTTTTCTCGGGAACACTGAGCGGGGGAACCGTCTTTCATTCACATTTAATATCGTGTAACATTGTTTAAGTTTTACTTATTACTAAGTTACGTGAGGTACTTATTTTAAGGAATCTGAATGGAGAAATAGTCGAGGGGGGCAACGGACTCGTCTATCTCATAATGGATTTTTCAATGATGGCTTCTACAAGTGTTGGATTTAGGGTGTGTGCTGTTTAAACCACTCTACAGTTCGTGCTATCCCTTCCTCGACGGATACCGTTTCCCGAAAGTCAAGGTCCCGCTTTGCCTTCGAGGAATCCGGTGTTTTTATCTTCGTTGTGAAGGGCTCTGAGTCTTTGTACACAACCTTTGAATCATCCTTTCCTAGACTCTTTAAAATCAAATCAGATATCATTTTGATGCTAAATTGTGTCTCGCTACCTAGGTTGTAGACCTCACTGGATTTAAAGTTGGAAAGTATAGCGGCTAGTGCTCTACATATGTCATCGATGTATTCCAATGTACGTTTGTGATTAAGAAAAACTGTGTACGGGCGGTCAAGCAGTGCTAGATGAATAAACTTGGGGATAAAACCACGGTAAGGAGTATAATTTTCACCGGGACCATATACGTTGAACAGCCTAACTCTTACAGATTCTGTTCCACACATTTCTATTGAATTGAGTATCTGTAGTTCGTTAACCCACTTGGAAATTGCATAATCGTTCATCTGTCTGATGGGGATCCTTTCCATGATATCCTCGCTCATTACTCCATCAAAATCTCCATAGACCTCTGCACTCCCAAAAAAAATCATCTGAAAGTTTTGTTTCTCTTGCATCCGGAGAAGATGTTTGGTTCCAACAGCATTGGTTTGCCACAGATTCTCATAGTAGTCTTCACCACTCCATCTCCCGTATTCAGCTGCGGCGTGGTATACAAAATCGAATTCATGCTCTTGGAATAGATGTTCTATTTGTCTGTACTTGCTTATATCGCAACGAAGATAATTTTCTTGATCAGAGTGCTTGAGATCACAGGTCCAGACCTGGTGTCCACCGCTTTTCAATAGACGAACTAGCCCCGTACCGATGAACCCAAGTCCGCCCGTAACTAGTATTGTCTTTGATTTTGCCATGTCCATTCTATCCTAGCTGCAACTATTATTGCACAATTCCAGCAAAGAATAAGCTGGGAAGTTTCCTGCAAACATAATCCGCTAACGAGCTCTTGATGGAGAGTAGAATATGTGTATTGCTTCAACGACGAGTGTCAACCCGAGGATGATATGTATTGGGAGAAAGAACGAAACTGGATACACAAGTGTTTCTGTGGCCCAGAGATAGAGACCCATTGTTGTCGGGGCAACCAAGATGAAGAGGAAACTAAAGAATATTGGTAGTTTACGTCTGCGAAAACTAGCTTGACGCTTCTGCGTTTCCACCCAGAGTACACCAAAAACACCCACGATGAGTGCTGCGACTCCTAGAATTAAGGGTGATATCGTCCGAAGAGGAACTATTGCCAAGAGATTATCAATTTCCCAAATTACAAGAAATGCGCCCCACGCAATAGCGAATATTGCTGTAATCTTGTAGAGAATAGGCATTATGGTTTTTCCTTCTAACTTGTAACTACTAGGAACCGCTATACGCCGCACAAGTATTGCTTCAGCGATGATGATAGCGCTCAATAAAAACATGCCAACCGAACGTGTAGGAATCAGAAATATCGGGTGATTGAGAACCATGTCAGGAAAAATCATGAAGAGAAATCCAAGATGAAAAGCCAATACGCCAATCCCAAAGAGAAGCGCCCAACCTACAAATTGGCTGTCGATTTTCGCTACTTCGTCGAAGCAGAGAACGCCCACACCGATAACTGTAGCTGCGATTACAGTGTACAACATATAATCAGGGTTTGCTAGAGGGAATGTCAGATATCTCCAAAGGCGCCATAATCCAAACGCGAAGGCTAGAATTGCTGTGGCCTGTAGACTGCGAGATAATGTAGAAGTAGATTGTTTTGTCATTACGAACACCACTCGTGCGATAGACATGTTGACATTTTTCTTCATAAATCCAGAGCAAGTACACAAGTGAAGGTCTTTCTTATCTAGCTATCGAGCAATAAAATGTTACTGGAAGGCTAAATAGAAGATTCTACGATGCCCACTTTGCAGAAATCTCAAGTTCAAAACCCGCACAAGGTGCTTCAATGCCGAAATTTGCGAGAACTACTGGATGAACCTCGCCAATAATACCGACCCGTCGACCAGCAATTTGAAGGGCTCCAACACGCCCAACAATGAAAGAGGAGTTAGTGATTGGAGTAACTTCTGCGGTAAGTCCAAGATTTTGGAGAAATGAAAACAATTCAGTCTTCATCTTTGTAATATCGACTCTAGAATCTACTAGTACCGCAGCAAGATGAGGAATAGTCTCAGTTTGTGTCTCAGCCTTAGAATTAACAATCACAACATCTCCTGCTTCGAATACCCGTTGAGGTAATTCCTGTGCCGAATTTTCCCCAAGAAAGGATAGTAATCCAGGTAATAGCCTGTCTCGTGTCACATGATATTCTGTTGACTTGGGGTTTGAGATTTCGACGATTTTATTTGGTTGGCAATTCATTTTTTCGAAGAGCGTTCTTGTATTCGTTAGGACGTATGTCCAGATTTCTTGATATCCAAGCCCCACCATAAGATCACGAATAGTCCGACGGAGAGTAGTAATTGGGAGTTCTCTACCAATAGTCATTGTGCTGGGCAGTGTCGGTTCAAATCGATCAAAGCCATATCCAATCGCAACATCCTCAACGATGTCAATATCATGAAGTATATCAACGCGATACCGAGGAATAACTACACGCAAATTATCTCCACGAGCTGTGCAGTTCATACGCATACGTGCTAAACAGTGTGCCACTGTCGACACATCTAATTGGTAACCGAGGATTTTATTGATGTAGGTGAGAGATACCGAACGTTGTAGAGGCGAGAGATTAGGGAGTCGTTCAACGCTCTGTGGATAAACAGTTTCCACCGCTGTAATTTGACCTCCTCGTTCTGCCAACGCGGCAATCATTATATTCAAGGCGTGAATGGTTGTAGGTTTGTGTGTTCCAGTGACCTCTACAAAGAGGTTCCTTGTAGTATCCACAATTCGTCCTAGACCATTACTATTGATAACAGGAGGAAGGCTTAACACCTGGTCTTCTGCGTCGATTAGAACCGGGTACTTTGAATAGCCTTCAATAATTGAACCAAATTCTTGTCCCTTGGGATGGATGCGCAGAATTTGTTTGGCTGTCATCACCTCTTTGCTTTCGAGAGGGATAAATCGAATAGAATCCGGTGATGCTGTGCGGTAATAGATAGGAGGTTTGATGAGATCTAGTGCATAGAGACCAATGCTAGCCTTCTTTCGGTTGCGACCGTATGTGCTTGTCAACCTTTCTTGGAATTGCATATATTCAGCTATCAAATCAGAGGTTAGCTTCACTCCTCGCACAATACCACAAGCAAGATAGGGACGCACTTTTGCTACAGAGGAATCCACAATAGCTTGCCACTTGGAGGGACGGACACGATACTTAGGCGCCCCCATCTCGATTTCGAGGAAGCCGCGGAGAGCACGAGCTATGCCTTCTGTTGAGAGCATATCAACCCGATCAGGGTTGACTTCTATTGTTGCGATATCATCATCAACGCGCTCCAACTCACACTTCAAAAGAAACAAATTTTCTTCAAGCTCTTCGAGGGTTAGTTTTCTACCGATTAAATCGAGTAGGTCAGAGACACGAACATCAACAATCATTCAATAAATCACCATTTTACACTATGACCGGAGAGAGGCATGACGAAGGCGTTCAAGATTTCGGGTGGCTAATTCCCGGATGTCATCGATTTTCAGAGCAGCCATTGCAAGACGGTCAAGACCGATTCCCCAAGCGAGAACCGGGAAGTCTATACCAAGAGGACGCGTAACTTCAGGACGGAATATTCCACCAGGGAGCGCTTCAACCCACCCTCGTCCTTCCATGTGAATGAAGCCTTCAACTGAGGGCTCGGTGAAGGGGAAGAATCCGGGTTTGAATTTAATTTTCGGGATGCCCACACTTCTGGCAATCGTTTCAAGGTATCCCATTAAATCCCGCAAAGTAAGCCCTTCACCGCCAATGATGCCCTCACATTGGAGGAATTCCGCGGAATGGGTAGCATCAAATTTCTCTGGGCGGAAGTTACGATCAATACTAAACATACGAAGTGGTGCCTTTGGCCCTTTTGCGAGGTGTCGCACTGAGACGGCAGTTGTTTGGCTGCGAAGAACAAGGCGTCTGGCGATATCCTCGCTGTACTTGTACCCCCAACCTGAAGAGCCGGTAGTCCAGCCATCTTCGTGAGTCTTAGCGATTTGCTGGAGCAGTAACGGGTAGGCAATCTTTCCTGGCCCCTTTGGAGTCTTGATGTGATAGATGTCATGGACTTCACGGGCTACATGATCTTGGGGCATAAACAACGCATCACAATTCCAGAACTCTAGCTCCACGAGTGGTCCTTTTTCCTCTTGGAATCCTAAGCCAATTAAAGCTCTGTAAACACGATCTACAAATTCGACATAGGGATGTTTCTTGCCAGGAAAAATGCGAGGAACTGGCCCACTTAGATTGTAGGATCGAAACCGACCCCCCTCCCAGGAACCTGATTTTAGAATCTCTGGTGATAAATCACCTATTAGTCCTTCTTGAGACTCAACGGTTTCAATGGCTTCACTACCTACCGAAGTAATACGGATCTGAGTAACTTCACGTTTTGACTGTGGAGTTGCTAGATTCCGACGAAGTAAATCCCTTCTTACTTCTTCAGTAGTTTCAGTAATTACACCACTAGAATCCATTGCGATACGAAGCGTGGTTTGGAGTGGATCTTTACTCGTTTCTATTTTTTCAGTGAGTACAAGGCGGGTTTTTCCTCCATCTTTGGAGATGGTTACCCATCCTTTCCGTCGTGCCCACCCAAGCGCAACACGAAGTTCACCCTCTTCGAAGCCGTGTTCTTTTTCTAAATCTTCTAGACAGCCTTTCCCGCGGCTGTCCTTGAGGATGGCGACTAGTCGTACCTCTGGAAGACCTCTGTCTGCGTATTTCTCGCCTTCAGGAGTTAACACTAATCTTTGCACAATTGCAGCCTTGCGGGTGATTAGCCCCTTTTGGTGGAGACTTTCTACAAGGCTGAGCACGGTTTCGGTTGTTATCTTCAATTCTCCTGCTATTTGATCAGGGAGTATTAGATTCGGAGAGTTATGCAAGACGGAGAGGACTTTTCGCTCATTTTCTGGAAGCCTGATACTCATTTCACTGTCTCCTAATGTTTTCTGCAACATCCACAGAGGTCAATGGGTAGATTGGGGTGAGATAGGAAAAATAAGTGTTGGTTAAAGCCCAAGAAATTCCACGGCATCAAGCCTACCTGTTCATTGACTGGGGCAACCAGAGCCTTGTACCTTTATTTAAATCTGACCTCAGATTATTCAGGTAGTGCTTTCAAAATCTTGCCGTAGGGTATTTCGTATCTGCGACCCTTTCTAGTGTAGAAAATTGTGGCGTAGGGGGATTTTGTGAAATAACGTTGATACTTCTTATCCACCAATAGGATCAAATCTTTTAATCCGTGATTTTGTAGCACCTGCAGCTGCTCTAACTTCTTTCGCGTGTACTCCTCTCGCCAATATCCTACAATCTCCACAAGCACTTTATGGTCGCCTTTAATAAGGGCGAAATCGGGGATTATCATTCTTGTCCCAATTATGATTGCGTCAGGTTCACGTATGATATCCCAACCACGGTACTTGTTACTGTGCCAACTCCAGTAAAACTGTTCTTCCACCTTAGAATCCAGGAAGGCTTCATCTTCACGTCCTTCATCTTGGGGAAGGAATGAGGGCGCGGTATCTGATGCGAGACGCACCATATAATGACGGTCACGCAGCACCAAATTAATAGTGAAGTCAACAACCTGGGTGTCCAGTGCCCCCGCATCCTTCAACAGGTTTGTTATGACTTGGGCAATATTCCACCCGAATGGTGAAGAGCGTCCGAAGAAAAGACGAGGACCAGCTATGTTTGCGCGTAGCCCTTCACTAGTTTGTTCTAAATCAACGAGAACGCCAAAACGTTTGGTAAGACGGAGTAGTGTTCTAGCAGCTGTACCTAGACTTCCCTGTGATAGTGTTATGGATACTGATTCGCTATGATAAAGGAGCGTTTCTAGAACTTCGTAATTATATGCATGGAGAAATTCTTGTATCGAGGGGCTGCTGTCTCTATGTTGTAGGATCATGTATTCTTCGCGATGGACTACAAGCAAATGTTTCAGTATTTCAGGTGAGGATAAGCACTGTTCTTGAGTAAAAAGAGCATAAGCTGACGTACGTTCAGAACGGGGTATGAATCCGTTATACTTCTCTTCGACGAAGCGCCAAAACTTGTACCGTACCTCCTCAAGATTGGTGATTCCCAGTTTGTGGAGTTCTGCTAACTCTTCCTCCGTGATAAAATCTTCGAGCTTCCTGGGAATGAAAATATAGAAGCGAGACAAGGCAGTAGCAACTAATGCTCTGGCTACGCGAATATCTGGCACCCAAGTTACAGGTGTTTCTAAATCGACCTCACAACGCGGCTTACCAATGAAGGATTCTAAATGCTCAAGAATCCGAGCAGAAATGTCCCTGTCATCTTCTCTGTCTAAGAAATAGGGTTCTAACTGCCCTCCCGGGATTACACGATATTTCAGATATTGTAATCTCAAGACCATTTTATTCAACAGATTATTTCTTATTATGATGGTGATGGGGGGTCATCAAGTAAAGAGCCTAGCTTCAGTAGACGGAAGCCTTGACCGCCTCGAATGTAAAGTCTGCTTCTCCCCTTTGGATCCGCATGAACAAGGACCAGGATGTGATACTGATCTTTTAGGGCGCGAGGTGGTTTTGTGATTTTAAATTTCCCTTCTCCTAACCTTACCTGTTCTCCTCTCTTTGCTTTCTCCTCAGGTGATACCCCTTGAATTATAAGCCCAGCATTCCATTCCAACTTCCAGCTACGACAAATGAGAACACTTTCTTGGGCTGATTGGTTATCAACACGGTCTATTACCGTCATCCAATCACGGAGATCAGGATGGATTTCTGTGACTGGTAAACTGGTCTCTGAGTAATGTTCAGTCTTAGGAGCTGGCGGTGAGGCTATCTCATGTTGGAACCGCTCCACAATTGATGAGACCTGTTCATCTGTTTGAACCCACCCTCTTATCTGCTCAAGTAGAGTAACAAACTCTTCTTTCCGTTTTAGTTTTTCAGCGTAATATAAGAGAGTCATCCGCCGCAATGTCGGCTCATATTGTGTAAATAGATTGAAGTGCTTAGTTAGATGAATAACTTGGTTGAGAAGACGCCAGGCTTCTTCAAATCGACGAAACATGAAGTAGAGAGAAGCCAAATCTACTAAGTAGCGAATGACCTCTTCTGCATCTTCAGGAGAAGTGATTTGAGGAAATTTCGTTGCAGTAACCTCACCTCTAATCACAAGTAGGGCTAGATATAAGGCGTGAGCAGTAGCCTGCTCCCTAGTAAACCCCCACTCCTTACACTTACGTGAGAACATAGTGAAGTACATTGTAGCAGAATCAAAATCCTCAATGATTAGATTGATTGTAATTCGTAGTAGGTGTGTCATCACCATTAAGCGGCGGAATGCTCTTGCCGCTGGCCGACTGTTGAGAAGAATCCTATTACATTCTTCGATTGCTCTCTTTGCCTCAAGGAGGTTTTCCGGATCTCCAAGATATAGGTTACAGAGTGCCATTAAATAATTGATAAGAACTAGATCAGGTGTAATTTGTCTTATTAGTTTCCTATGAGCGTCACCCGCTAACTCCCATGCTAGAATCACTAGATGATTATAAAGTTCTTCGCGGGCCACTACGATTTCCTCTAGGATAGCATTGTAATTCTGGGTTTGGATCATTTGTACAAAAACCGGATAACGACGCCTTAACTCTTGAAGAAAGATACGCAAACCAAGCGCTTCTTGAGCAGACATACCTACTAAATCTTCTTCCGCAATTCTCGGTCCTCGGAGTGAACGTAGGATATGAAATGCTTGGCTTTCAATTAATTGAATTCTAGTTGCGGGATCATACGCACTGCTTCGCGTTAAACTGTACTTGATTTCCGTTTGCAAGACACGATACCTCAGCTCCTCAAGGAAGGCTGCCTCCTCATCGTTTTCAAGGCTGAGTTCCAATAGGGTTAACAAGAACGCACTGCCCATTAGACCTTCAATGTGAGGCTCAAGACTCTGAAGGCTTTGTAAAAGATAGAAATCTGAACTCACTAGCCTCCTTTTACCCAATTTCTTTAACACAAGAAGCAGAGAAAGATCGGGTGCTTGGGGAATCCTCTCCATCATCGTCTTTGCCTTGATTATATAGGCCTGAAGTTCCTCCTTCGACACGTTTACTACTTCGACAACATTCTGAACCTCACGCCGGAGATTCCACCGCAGCTCTTTAAGAACTTGCGGCGATGTAAACAATCGAAAGGACAACCGGTCAATAATCTGCTTAAACTTGGATATTTTTTCAGGATTCTGAGCAAAAGCCAAAATGAAGAAATTTGCATCGACTGCAACCCAAGAGAATTGAGTTCCAGTCTCTGACACCAACATCTTCTCCTTTATCTTGTTTTTTAAAGGGGTTTAGGGTTCCTATTGATATTCTTTTAGTTACGAAGAAATAAATAACCTAATTTGTATTAGGTTCTAGACATTAAATGGTGATGTTATGGTACGCCCAGCACTTTACGGTGGAATAATGGTCGCAGCTGCCTTTTGGGTAGAAGTCTTCGCAGTCGCCATCCTTGCAGGAGGCTATTATTGGATAGCAGTAATTCCTGCGCTTTTCATAATTGCAGGACTTTTCGTTGCGGGAGCAACCAAAGAACAAGCAGAATTCTGGGAGCTAGCAGGTGGCGGGATTTGTATTGGAGGAGCAGTTGGCGCAGTAGGCTGGCTTTGGCTCGTCATTGGTCCACTTAATGGTTTAGATTTGAGAAATGGGTCGATTGCCTCACTCGCTGCAGGGTTTCTGTTTCTAATTGGACTAGTATTCATACTAGGTGGGGACGATAAGAGCTACTAATCCCTAAACAAATCTTTTGCGGAGAAAGCTTCCCAGTGGAGGACGACTCTCCCAAGCTAGTCTCAGATAGACTATCAACGAGTCTTGTCTATTTGGCGGCGCCGGCGAGCTAATCCATCTTCTAATGTTGCTTTAGTTATTATTTCTACAAGTACAGCTTCTTCTTTCTGGGGGCGAAGAAGCCTGCCAAGACGTTGAATGAATTCCCGTTTACTACCTGAACCAGATATTATTATTCCTACAGAAGCGTCAGGAACATCGACGCCTTCATCGAGAACGTGCCCCGTTGTAATCTTCGTGAAATGCCCTTCCTTGAAAGCGCTGAGAATCGCCTGACGCTCAGCAGCCTTGGTTTTATGGGTGATTAATGGGATTCCGAATATATCCGATATTTTCTCCACGACACGTGTGTACCGGCAAAAAATAATCACTTTTTCTTCTCGATATTTGTGGAGGAGCTTTTCAACATAGTTGATTTTTTCAGAAGCTTCTAGGGCAATGCGGCGGGCCTTTTCAAGGTGAGAGAGTGCTCTCCGAGCATCTTGATCGAAGATTGTACGCTCTACGATGGTTTCAAATTGCCATCCAGGTTCGATATCATCTAGTTTCTTTGTGTAAGAGCGAAATATTGCCATGTGTTCATCGTATTGAGTTTTTTCTTCTGGTGTGAGGTCGACTTGGATTGTTTCAATGCGGTAAGGAGATAGATAGCCATCCTGTTCTAGAAGTCGGGGGGATATTCGATAGACTACTTGTCCCACTAGTTGATCAAGGTCACGATGAAGTTCATCATATCTTTCAGGAGTAGCAGATAATCCGAGGCGGTGGGGTGCAATAAACAGCTCTGCAGCAAGGCGATAAGTTGGGCTAGGGAGATGATGGACCTCATCGAAGATTAGAAGTCCGAAGAGTTCAGTGAGTTTGTGTGCCATGAGGGATGCGGAATCATACGTGGCAACAGTAATTGGGTTGACTATTTTAGAGCCCCCTCCCAAAATACCAACTTCTGGAACATGGAGACGGTTTTCCAGTTCCTCCCGCCATTGATTAAGGAGATCGATAGTGGGAACCACGATAAGCGTCTTTAGTCCTAGTCGGCGGATAGCTTCAAGGGCGAGTACTGTTTTTCCAGCACCAGTTGGTAGGACCACAACTCCTCGCCCACTGGCACCGAGCCAGCGATTCAAGGCATCCTCTTGATATTTCCTTAACACGTAATCTAAATAAAGCGCCTCTTTGATTTCAAACGGTAGATCGAAAATTTCCTTTACATGTGAAATTATCGGATAGCCCTGTTTTTCGAGGAATTTTCGAATGATAAAGAAATTCATTGGACGAGCGTGGAAGATTCTATCTTCGGCGTTGTAAATCAGTAGCGATTTGATACCAGAAAGTTGGAGGAAACCCGTTGGCTTCAAGATAAGGTCGCTTTTTTGTAGGTACAGTTCAGCGAATTTCGTTCCCTGCAACTGAAGGATTTCTTTCTGGAGATTTGGTGATAGCACCACTTCAAATTGTGCTAGTAGATGAATAAGGTCTCTTATAGGAAGTTTTGCTGCCTTTTGTAGGTCAAGCTTGAATGTTGTTATCTGATTATTGGAGGATGACTGAGTAAAATCTGCTATCTGACTCAGGCGTGCTAATAACGATTTGTTTGCCTCTTTTACTTCAAAGGTGATAGAGCCTTTGTCTAATGTTATCGTAATTGGGAGTCCTCCAGGTCATCCTAATACAGCATAACTTTTCTTTTTTATCGTCTTTGTTTATGTGGTATTTCCGTGAAGCTTGGATTTCGGAAAAGACTAAATGTGAGTAACTCAGCTGAGCTTATCTAGTAGCTGGAGGTGTACATGATGCCTTTAGACGAGGAGATGCAGGCGATTGGCGTAAAAATTCGAGAAGCACATAGGCTGGAGATGGAGGGGAACATATCTGAAGCGGTGGAGATGTTTGACCAGATTTCAGAGAGGTTACTAGAATTAGCACAACGGGCTAAAGGTACATCTTTAGCGGGTGTTCTTGAACGCCGCGCTAGTCAGTTCGCTAGTAGCGCAGCTGTTCTACGTAGACAAATCGCAGGATCACAAGATAGACTAGCGACCCCAGAGCAGCAGGGCGTAGTGGACTTACACCTATTAAGAGGGTCTGCTGTAACTGCTCAACTTCTGAAATTGTTTCAATCTGCTCAGTATAGGATTTTGATTGCCGTGCACCAACTTCACGCAGTTGAGTTAGTAGTGGATGAGGCTGAATTTGACGAGTCGTCACTGAATCTTCTTGTTCTGCTCAACGAGCTACATAAGAGAGGTATCAAAATCCGGGTCCTCACTACTCCACCTGTTCACCTAGTAGGCGTGTCAAGATGGAGGCAAGCAGATACCTTGCGCTCGCTAAAAGAGAGTAGCATTGAATTCCGGCTTTGTACTAGGTTGCATTTCAACAGTGTTCTTGTGGATGATACTGCTGTTTGGCGTGGTTCTGCGCCGCTCACAGCACAAGGCCTTTCAGGACTAGATGATGTGATAGAATTCTCAGTTTCAAAGTGGCTGATATCCGTTTATTTAGACCTCTTTCGTTCTAGGTGGGAGCAAAGTGATCTATCGTGTATGCGTTGCTCTGAGAAGACATGCCAGAAGGATTTTCAGCCTGAAGACCCTCGCCGTTCTTTTGAGCATAGAGGATTTTAGCCCTTTGATGTCAATAACTCTGTGTCCGATGTGTCAATCTGATGTGTGAAGGCTACTTTTAGGTATCCCCGCTCTTCAGCATATCTTAGTATTTCTTCTAAACGGGTGAGAGTGATATGTAATTT
This sequence comes from Candidatus Hermodarchaeota archaeon, assembly GCA_016840065.1. Taxonomy (GTDB): domain Archaea; phylum Asgardarchaeota; class Hermodarchaeia; order Hermodarchaeales; family Hermodarchaeaceae; genus YT-063. The sequence continues at coordinate 41,761 of JAEOTB010000027.1, forward strand.
TTCTGCAATTTTCGCTGCAGTATGCTTCCCATCAGAAAGAAGTATTACGAATATTGCGTCAACGCCAAACCGCTCTTCTAGGTCCAAACGAATCGGTGAATCCTTATAGAGTAGCCGTTCAAGAGAAGTCACCCTGACCGGCAATGGTTCTTTTTGAGGTTCGAATCCCACTAAACTATCGACATCCTGCTCAAACCTTCGAAGCAAAGCTCTAGCTTCAGGGCTTCCCCTAAGAGGCATACTAAGAAGAATGAGATTATCTTGAAAGTGCCGATAGAAAAGGTCCCGGAGAGCACTTAGCAAGTTACTGTATTGAGCATCTTTTTTCACACATGCTAGAAAGACTAAACCTGCATCAACAACATAAGTAAATGAAAGGTTTTCGAAGGCTATGTCTTGCAGCTGTCGCCCCATTAACTCCGATTGGAAATGAACAATAGCTGAGAAGAAGCTACTAAATAGTGTGGGATCGAATTCGAGGGGCGAATAGGCCTTATGAAAGAGCGGAATTCCACTGGCATCAATGACCCACACTGCGTGAACTGTCATAGACTCGATACCCCGCTCAAGGGAATCTAGAGCAGTATTCAACAATAAATCTTCCGCAATCGGTACACAAACGTGTTCAGGGTCGTAACCGGCTTGGGGTTCGAGGGAAAAGGCACGCTTCCCGTATATGTTTGAGGCCAAGTAGCCACACTAGACAACGCTCCAGACCCATTCCAAATCCAGCATGTGGTGGGAGACCAAATTCCCGTAGTTCAAGATACCAAGAATAAGAGCTGGGATCAAGTGCTTGCTCCTTAATTCGCTCCATGAGTTGATCTAAATCGTGGATTCGCTGTCCACCGCTAGTTAGTTCACCAAATCCAGCAGGAGCGATCAAATCGCTACTGAGGGTAACTTCGGGTCGGTCGGGATCAGGAAGATGATAGAAGCTACGAGCCGCAGTAGGATAGCCCTTTATGAAGAATGGTTCCTTGAATTGCCTTGAAATCGCCCGCTCTACTTCTCTGCCGAAATCCTCACCCCACGAAACCTTGAAACCTTGTGTTGCAGCAATCTCGATGGCTTCGTCGTAGGTTATGCGTTTGAATGGAAGAGAAGGCACCTTGATCTTTACATCAAGCAAAGATAGTTGTCGTTTACACTTAGATTTGATATGCTTACAAATGGCGTGTACAAGTCGTTCCTCTACACCCATTATATCGTCATGGGTGGCGAATGTTAACTCTGCTTCTAGGTGCCAAAATTCTGTTAGGTGTCTTCGTGTGCGGTGTTTTTCTGCGCGAAAACTGGGGGCAATTAGATAAACCTTCTCAAGCCCACAGATTGCGGCTTCTTCGTATAATTGAGCGCTTTGACTTAGATAGGCAGTTCTCCCGAAATACTTCAGAGGGAAAAGAGTTGCACCGCCTTCGACACTAGCTGAAACTAGGATTGGTGGAAAGATTTCAGTGAATCCCTCATTATCTAAGTGTAGATGGGCAGCACGGCTTATCTCTGCCTTAATCTGCATAATCGCCGTTTGACTTGGACTTCGTATGTACAAATGGCGCTTATCATATAGAAAGGCGTCCCCGGCATCTTTTTCTAATGGCCACTCAGGGTCTGCTAGGCTCACTATCTCAAAACTTGTCACGTGGATTTCGATTCCAGTAGGTGCCCGTTTATCAACGAAGACCTTCCCTGTTACTCGGATAGAAGACTCCAGCGTAACTTGTTGCATCGCTTCAAACGCAGCTGGCGATATTTGCTTACGATGCCCCGCCACTTGGACAGTTCCAGTAGAATCTCGGAAGATGATGAAAATTACTCCACCGTGTTCCCGTTTCCGGTGAACGAAACCAGTCAATGTCACAATCTCATCTGTGCTGGAGCTGTCAAGCTCACTAACAAAGTGGCTTTTCTCAAATGTTTTCAATACCTTGCTTGTCAAGGGAAACCCACCAAGAGCAGAAGTTCAACACGCTCAAGGATTATATCAAGCTGAGTTCATCCGGTTTATGCTTGGCGTTTGCGCGTATACTCTAACATCTGCTTTGCGATGTACTCAAAAACGGAGTCCACATTAATGTTCTCCTTCGCACTGGTCTCAAAATAAGCCTTCAACCCTTGGCTCTGAGTGAACTCGATAGCTTCTTTCTGATCTACCGCACGTAACAGGTCCGCCTTCATCCCAACCAAGATAACCGGAACACTCTCAGTATTACTCCGAATCATAGTTAGCCACTCGGATAACTTAAGAAAAGTACTAAACCTCGATAAATCAAACGAAAGAATAGCGCCCCGCGCACCTACACAGAATTTAGGCAACATAGAACGAAAACGCTTCTCGCCAGCAAAGTCCCACAATTGCAGCTTCAAGGGACTTTGTTGCCCCTGTCCATCGTCTACTACTATTCGTTTCGCTGCGAAAGCCGTTCCAACGGTCAAAATACTATCGTGGTAAACTCCTTCGACAAAGCGGCGTACGAAGGTGGTTTTTCCGACTCCGCCTTCACCTGCAATTATCAGTTTAAGCAAAGTTCCTTCTGATGTCACGTTTGTCTGCTTCCACACTCTCTTACAGTTTGAATTGGTAAGAGGTCTTAAAAAATTGTTGCAATGGTCCTAGAAACCCCCTATTTAGAGTGGTAATCCTCTCTAATGTGTGAACCGTGCGCGTAATTCAGCAATAATCCCTCTCCCGAGGGATTTGAGTGGGTTCCGGAGAAGCCGGTAGTAATCAGTTTGACCAGTTGCAATGTCTTTAACGAGCCTATCCAAACCTCGGATGTGCCGCAGTAGCTTGAAACCTCCATAAAGATGATTGTGGACAGTCATTGCAACAGAACGGCTGAATCGTAGTTCTTCACCAAAACGGCGTTGTGCTACTTTCGTGTACTCTCCTAGTGCTTTTTCACTGAAGTTTTGCTTGTTAATTGCCTTGGTGGTTGTGCGTCCTGCAAGAATACCGCTTTCTACTGCGTAGCAGAGGCCTTGCCCTGAAAAGACATCCACAAAACCCGCTGCGTCTCCAACTAGGAGTAGTCGATTCGCAACAAGAGGTCTTTCGAAGCCGGTGGCAGGAAGCGGATGACCAACAATTTTTTGGAGCGGTGGAATTCGTATGCCTGTTTGCCGCGCATACCATCTAGCGAAGATACGTAACTTCCCAGGTAAACCATGTAGCTGACTTGCCACTCCTCCAAGCCCCAGAGAAAGACCCGCTCTACGAGGAAATGCCCAAAAATATCCTAGCGGGATATTCAGAAAGTAAAGAGCAAGAACGTTTGGGTTGATTTTTTGCTCCAGCTCCTTTTTCGGGATTGGAACATCTACCTCAACTGCGACGCCTGTGAATTCAGGTTTTAGAGGTCCCCTAAGACCTGCAGCCCGAGCGACACGACCTCCAACACCATCGGCGCCTATGAGTATCTTCCCCCTGAATTCCCCCTGTTTTGTGTGACAAGCAATCCAGTTCTCCGCCCACTCGACATTGCTTACTCTGTGCCCGTCCAGAAACCTCACTCCCGCGTCAATGGCCTTTTGAGCTAGAAAGTGATCGAATTTGCTTCGTATTACGGTACATCCAAGAGAGGAATTGGCGCGGATATTAATTGGGTGAAGGTCAGGACCCACCAGTTTAAACCCAAGAATCTTCCTCTCAACCACAGACGCTGGTAGGTCTACGCCTATTGTTTCAAGTAAACGCAGCGTACGAACTGAAAGCCCTCCTCCGCAGGGTTTAACCCGCGGGAATACTGCCTTATCTAGTAGGAGAACATCTAACCCTGCTTTAGCACAAACATTCGCAGCAGTCGATCCAGCTGGACCAGCACCGACCACCACAACGTCGTATGTTTTCACGCATTAGTATTTTTACTGATAACTCAAAAAGTTACCTTGACTTCCTTGAGAAGATACAAGACGAACTTGTTTCGTGCTTCTGTGAGTAATAAACCGCTTCAGATTTATTTTTCAAGGATGCAAAGGCTTTTAGTATTCAAGGATATGCTCAAAAAACAGACCCTTTGGTGGTATTCTCGATGTCTGTTGATGAAGAACTAATGCTCTTGATGATTCCTGGTCCAGTGCCCGTGCACCCGCGTGTTTACCGTGCCATGTCCCGGGTATTGTATGGGCATCGCACAAAGGAATATCAGAGCCAGTATAAGGACACTGTAGAACTCCTTAAGCGATTACTGCATACGAAGCAAGATGTATACCTCTTTGCGGGTTCTGGAACCGCGGCGATGGAGGCAGCCATAGCGAACGTACTAGAACCCGGAGAAAAAGTGTTGAATGTGGTGAACGGTAAGTTCAGTGAACGCTGGAATGATTTATCAAAGGCTTACGGTGTAGAAGCAGCCCAAATAGAATATGAATATGGCCAAGCTGCGAAACCCGAGGCAATAGCCGAAGCGCTGGAGGCTGATGAAGACATCAGGGCTGTTACAATCTGCCACAATGAAACTTCAACAGCAGTTCTAAATCCAGCAGAAGAAATTGGACGAATAGTCCGAAAACATGACCGGCTTCTGATAGTGGATGGAATTACCTCAGTCGGCGGCGACCATGTTTATCCTGACAAATGGGGTTTTGACGTATTGGCTACTGGTAGCCAGAAATGTCTTGGTGTACCTCCAGGACTGGGTGCTATTTGGGTTGGTTCGAGAGGATGGGAAAAAATCCAATCTCGAAAGAAGAAGCTTCCAAGTTACTACTTTGATCTTGTTAAATCGAAGAAAAGGTACGATGGTAGCGGCGATTCACCATTCACTTCTGCTGTCAGCCTTCTATATGGTCTTCATGAATCACTAACAATGATGTTTGAAGAGGGTTACGAGCAACGAGTTGAACGGCACAGACGACTTGGCAGAATTACCCGAGCAGGATACTTGGGCATGGGCTTGGAACTACTCGCAGATCCGAAACACTACTCGAATACGGTAACTGCGGTCAAATATCCTCCTGGAATTAAAGATTCCGAGTTCAGAAGCCTCATTCGCAAATTTGGTGTCCTTATTGCTGGTGGCCAAGGTCCGGTGAAAGGTAAAATCTTCCGTACGAATCACATGAACATCTGTATAGAAAGAGATGTTTTAACTACTATGTCACTCATCGAGATTACATTGAAGCAGCTTGGCTATCCTGTGTCTTTAGGCTCTGGCGTGTCAGCTGCTCAAGAACAGATGCTAAAGGAATTCGATTAGACAATAAGCAACAAAATCTCCTCAAGCGTAACCTCCTTATCTGGAGGTCAAGGGTGTCTCGCGACAGTATTGAAGGGAGTGGTCGCCATCTTAATTAAGAGGAAGATGAAACTATTCCTCTAGGCTCCAATTTACATAATGAATGTAAGTTCGAAAAAGTGGTGAAAAGATTTGGTGCCACAAGAACATGAAAAACCCACTAGAACACCAGAAAGAATTCAGCATGGAAAAGTTCTATCGGAAATATTACAGAACCAATTCCGTTTATCTGCTCCTGAAGCAGAGGCCTATATATCACTACTTCTGATGGGACAGCTAACACCAAGCGAAATATCCTATTATTCAGGTCTTTCCCAAGAGAAGGTTGACACGGCTCTCAAATCACTTTCAGAGAAACGGTTAGTAAGGATTGCTGGTGGGATTGTAAATCGGTATTTCGCCTTGGCACCTTACAAGATTTTCGCCAATTCAATTCAAGATTTTCAAACAAAGATAGCCACCCTCCAAAAGAGTCTCTTAGCAAATCAGGAGAAAGCGACAACTGGCATAGAAACGAGGCTAGAGCAGATTGCAGCTAGGATAATTCAAGACATGAAAGATTGGAGAACTGCCCAGAATACAACCCTTGTAGATACATGTAGTTCAGCGAGTAACATGTTGGAAACCGCCGCTCAAGAGCTACATGGTCTATTGACACAGTTTTCAGATACCAGTAGTGACAAACTTTCAATGAAAACACAACAAGCTTTACAGATTTTCCAGAAAACCATTATCAAAGGAATGAAGCAGCTACAGGATACCCTAACAAAGAACCTCAGCACAGGTCACCAAGAAATATCTAAACAGGGTAAAACTTCGGAAGAATGTTTGACAACTGCAAGCGCTAGACTTCTAAAGTACCTGGATACAGTATCTACTAATCTAAAAGAACAATTTCGCATCTCCAAAGCTTCAATTGTAAATGTTACGGAAACCAGCACCAGCGATATCAGAAGCAATTTCACATCAACACAAAAACAAATGCAAAAGGAAGTTCAACAAGTCGTTACTGAAGTAACAGAAATGATTGAAGGCTTTGAGGAGCAACAAACCAAAACTATCAGTGACTGGCAGAAACAGCAAACTCGGATAATATCAGCCATCACAAAACGAGTTAACCAGCAAATAAGGGAATCGGGAAGACAAAGATTAGAATTATTAGACCAGCTAGTATCAAAGATTGGGGAAGCCCATCGTGAGGAACATGAACAATTAATCCAGTTTTCAAAACAAACCACCACAGAGATAGATTCCTCAATTAACAAATCAAGACAAGAATCTATTGAAATTGGCGACCTCCTCTCAAAGAGCCTTCAAAAAGCAATCACAGAATATTCACAAAGCTTGAAACAGCTTAAGGCAGAAAATACAATCACCCAATTTTCTCCTGAAACACTAACGACTACTCACTTAACTAAAATTAAAGAATCCTTGACAAAACTCACACAACAAGCATCAGAGGAATATGAGAAACTACTAGACTCAGTAAACGAAACACTCGGTGCGCGAGTAAGTCGAGCTTATCTAGACCAGTTGGCTGCGCTGCGAACTCTATTGGAAGAACTCCAACAGGACCTATCAAAGCAGCAGTCAGCTCTTACCGAGAATATCGAAAGCATAGCCAACCAAGTCACAACCGAAACATCCACACAAATA
>JAEOTB010000028.1 GCA_016840065.1 Candidatus Hermodarchaeota archaeon
CCCCTTGACATCTTGAACAGGTGATTATTTTACTACCTGGTTCTGCCCCGCTTCCTTGACAGTGGCTACATCGCTCAGGGCGTTTGACCTTTATTTCCCGCTCAAAACCAGTGAAGGCTTCTTGGAGAGTTATCTGGAGATCGTAGCGTAGATCGACTCCACCTTGTCTCTGATAAGCGCCGCGTCTTCGCTGACTGCCCATAAGGATATCAAAGATACTGCTAAAGCCACTGCCACCCATACCGCCGATTCCCATACTGCGGAGCAGGTCATCAAAGTCGACACCACGGAAGATATCTTCTGAGCTGTAGCGACCAGATATTCCCTGGTGACCGAAGCGGTCATACATGCTTCGCTTCTCATCGTCTGAGAGGATAGCATACGCCTCGGATATCTCCCGGAACTTCTCTGCTGCATCGGGTTCCTTGTTCCGGTCTGGGTGATACTTGAGCGCCAGCTTCCTGTAGGCCCTCTTTATATCCTCTTTGGAGGCATCCTTTGAGACTCCAAGAACTTCATAGTAGTCGCGTTTGCTGCGTCCACTCACACTTAGTCACCGAATAATAGTATAGTTCGGCAGGCGAAAACTCTTTTATGTCTTACTCCGCGGGGATTCTTTAGAAATGGAGGTAGTTTCATGAGTTATGAGTGGCGGATTTTTTACACAGACGCTTCTTTTATTCCCTGGAACCCAGAGAAGAAGGAAAAAAGGGATTTACTAGTGTGGATTTCTAGCGCGCATATGCAGAAGGAAAGACGAGATTACTACTATGACCTCCGAGATTTCACCCTAGGGTTGAAGGAACGCTGGACAGGGAAAATTCACGCGAAGAATCTTCCACTCTTAGAATTGAAGGTGAGAGAGAAAAAGGAGGGCGAGGTTGAGAGGTGGGTCAAGTGCCTAAGAAGAAGGATTGAAACCCCATTGGATGAGCGGCAAGGCTTAGATGCAGATAGTATCCTGAGTCATTTACGTGATGAACTGGAGAATCCAAGACCGAAGAGCCAAGGTTTTCTCAAGGAGATTGAGAAAGTAATTGTATGTTTTGAGGAGGATTTACCAGCAAGAATCAGGGTTGGAAAAGCGCGGCGACAAGTAAAACTGCTGTACAGTCGCTCCATTGGGAGATGGAGCCTCGTTGTTGATGAAGGGGACTACAGGAATCTTGTACATGTAGAGCAGACCGATTTTGAAATTACCCGGAAAGCAGGCGACCAACCCTTCCAGTGTAGGACAGTTTGTGTGGAAGGAAAGGACCTCGCTCTTGTCGAACAGTTCAGGGACTCTTTCATCCTCCGAGGTTCTGGACTGGTAGCAGGATATCCAGAATTCCTTTCGGACATCCATCGACCCTAGAAGAAGAGTTTATTGACAACCTTAACCTTTAATGAGTGTAGCTATGGAATTTGTGATCATCCCTCCACACCAGCTCACCGACATTACTGATTCCGAGTTATTAGTAATTGTGACCCCCAATGTACCTCACTTCGTAACTGGTGAGAAGGACGGAGTGGTACGGCTCTGGGATCTAGAAACAGGTCAGCAGCTCTGTGTTCTCCGACCAATTGTGCAATCTGATTAGGGGGAGAACAGTTTTATTTTAGCAGGTCTGGATTTGTGAAAAGTTTGTGGTGATGACAGAAGGAATAAAATCAGGGTATTTTACAATTGGCTAGTGAGGTAGATAATGTGTTTCGAGAGACCGTTAGAAGCTTCTACGCGGGTTTTGCGCAAGGTGAGTGGCGCCGCCTTGTAAAGGACCCTTACCACCAGCTTGAACTCAACACAACGCTACACTTTCTTGAGAAGTACCTCCCCTCCGAGGGCTTGATTTTAGATGCAGGCGGTGGACCAGGCAGATACACGATTGAACTAGCGAAACGAGGATACGACGTTGTTCTTCTAGACCTGACCCCCGAGTTGCTAGCGAAGGCTAGACGCCAGATCAGTCGGGCGAAAATCCGTGATAAGGTGCAGCAAGTCGTAGAGGGATCCATTGATAATCTCGAAATGTTTGAAGACAGAAGCTTTGACAGTGTGCTCTGTTTAGGCGGGGCCTTGGGACATCTTGTGGATACAAGTCATATCGATGCCGCTGTTGGCGAGTTAGTCCGTGTTGCCAAACCTGGAGCACCAATTTTCGTTTCAGTGATTAGTCGGCTAGCTCTGTTTCGTACTGCGTTGACCCTCTTTCCAGAGGAGCTAGCCAAGATTCCCGACGTTTACACCAAGGTTCTCGAAACGGGGCGATACGAGGGCGGGCACGGCTTTACGGCTGCCCATTTCTTTCTCCCTGAGGAGTTGATGGAGTTATTCCAGCGGAAGAATGTTGAGGTCCTTGAAATGGCAGGCTTGGAGGGGCTGGCAACGGGTCACCGACGAAAATTAAATCGAGTGGCGCGGCATCACCCCGAGATCTGGAAGGTGTGGCAGAAGTTCCATCTGGCTACCTGCACCCATCCTAGCGTGGTTGCCACATCAGAGCATTTCATGATTATTGGGAGAAAGAGTCTTTAACGCCCGTGTTACAGGAACTCTTCCCATATGATGGATGTGTAGGGGTCCTTGCCGACGATTCTTCTACGATACACGTTTCTCACCTCTTCCTTCACGGTCGGTGGGAGGTAGAGAAAGAGCACAGCATCTCGCACCTGGACAAACAAGTCTAAGCTTCGAAACCATGAGTCATCGAGGCGGTTTTCAGATTCGTAGCCTTTCATGAAGATTGGGAGGAAATGGTTTGCGAATTTATGTTGGTCTTCCTCATTGTGTCGCAGGGATGTTGTGTAGAGCGGGTAGTATACTGCGATGGCAATTTCTGATATGAACCACTTGTAGCAGGCACGGTCAAAATCCAGGATGGCGGAGACCTCGTTATTCTTGACGAAGAAGTTACCTGCGTGTAAATCTGAATGAACAAGTCCATAGCCTTCCTTTGTTGTTGGTAGGCTGTCAAGTTGTAGGAACACGTGTTTGACCTTTTCGATGGTTTCTGGAGTTTCGTTGGGGATTAGGCTTCTAATGTAGTTGGGTGTGAGATTGAACTTGTATCGTCGGGTTGATTTGGGTTCATAGTCCTTTGTTATCGACTGCAGCCGCCCAAGGTTCTTCCCCCAGCTCTGGATTGCGGTGTCACTCCAGCTCTGAGGGTTGTAGAAGTCAAGATTTTCCCCTTCAGCTTTTTCGAAGGCGACAACGTTGTAGTAGGAGTCGCCAATGTCGACTCGCTCCACATACTCGCCATTCGTGGATAGAACGGGTTTAACAGCAGGGACCTCGTTGTCGACTAGAAAGAGAACCCAATCGATTTCTGCTGTGACTAATTCATGGGTCATATGTTTGCTGTGTCCAACGCGAAGGAAGTACTCTTGGCCATCCTTCTGGTAGGAGTAGACCGAATTCTCCATACCACCTACAAAGGACAAGGCTGGTTGGACTAGACCATATCTCTCACAGATTAGGTTAAGGTGCGGTTTAACAATCTCGCCCGGAGTCATGCCCGAGGGCTCTAAACTCAGAGTTATTACTTTTACGAAACAGGCTATTCGCTCTCAAACAATCGTTCAATCAGCCAGGGTAGAAACTGGTTGCCTTTTTCTCCAACTATGAACTCTAGATGAGAAGTATTAGAGGTTTGGAACTCTGAATCACCATCATCCAGAACCTTGAAGGTCCCTCGAACACTCTCGTATTTGACACGATTACAGGCGACAGCAACAGTGAGGGGGTCGTGTGGGCAGGTGCCACGAATTGGCTTACCGAAGGCGTGGGAGCGGTATTCGAGCCACTTCTCCAGCATGAGACCAACCAGATTGGGAGCTGGATGGGGCGTTATCTTGAACCTTTCGATGGGAGGTCCTTCTAGCCAGTAGTGACGTGTAGCATCATTGGTTACTACCCGTGTTGGGAATCCCGCGCTGAGAACTTTACGTGCAGCTTCAACATCGCAGCGGATGTTATGGGATGGCCCAGCCCAGTAGACCTCCCCTGGCACGAGGATTGAAGGCCACTTTCCCGGGTAGACAATGCTGCCGCCCATGAATACTAGCTCACGTAGAGATTTAGCAAACCTGGGTTCTGTGTCAATTGCCTGGGCTATATTGGTCAACGCACCCAAAGCAACCAATGTGATTTCACCTGGTTGTGAGAGCACGGTTTCAATGAGGAAATCTACGGCATTGTCACCAATTCCAAAATCTGACAGAGGCGCTTTGACCTCCTCTTGAGTCAGAACACCCTCACCTTCTTTTCCAGAAAACCAAATGGGAAAGGAGGAGCCCAGCGGCTGATCGATTCCAGCTGCAATGGGAATATCCTTTCCTGTAGCCTGGACTAGTTTGTAGGCGATTTTTGCGCGAAGCGCTGAATCGCCGTAGACAGTGGTTATGCCAAGAATCTTGACACCAGCGATATGAAAGGCTAGCAAGAGAGCTAGAGCGTCATCAATATCTGATCCAATGTCTGTATCTATGACAAGGGGAAACATGATTGCCTAAGTAGTGAAATCCCTGGAATTATTTAAGTAATATCAGAGGAAAATAAAAACTTGAGGAGGTAACGTAATGGCTAAGCGATGTAATCACTGTAGGGGAGCTGGGAGATGTCCTCTTTGCCGTGGTCAAGGTCAAACTGGTTGGGCGGGTGTTCGATGTAGTGCCTGTGGAGGGGATGGACGATGCCCCCTCTGTAATGGCACAGGAATTGCCTTTGAAGACTGACTAGAACTATTCTTCGTCTACAACTTCAAAGTCTGCATCAACGGCGTCGTCAGGCTTTCCTCTTGATTCGCCTGATGCCTCATCTTCTGTAGGACCCGGTGTACCTTGTTGTTCTTGTTGTCGGGCTTGTTCTTCTGCGACTTTCTGGTAGACCGCTGAGCTGACAGCTTGGAGGACTTCGGTGAGTTTCTCCAGTTCCTCCTTGACTTTTGCCAGGTCCTTTTCCTGGACAGCTTTCTCTAGTGCGGCGGCTGCTTCTTCGACACGTTTCTGGTCGGCTTCGCTGACCTTATCGCCTAGGTCTTTCAGGGTCTTCCGAGCCGAGTAGACCATGGTCTCAGCCTTGTTGAGTTCTTCGATTTCCTCGCGGAGACGTTTGTCCTGTTCTTCGAACTCTTCGCCCTCTCGGATCATTCGTTCCTTATCTTCTTCACCGAGTTTGGTCGAGGCTGTAATGGTAATCTTCTGTTCATTACCTGTCCCGAGGTCTTTGGCGGTTACGTGGAGAATCCCGTTGACGTCAATGTCGAAGGTGACCTCGATTTGTGGGACGCCTCGGGGAGCAGGAGGGATGCCGGTGAGGTTGAATTGGCCAAGGGAGATGTTGTCTTGTGACCTTGTCCGTTCGCCTTGGAGCACATGAATTGTTACCACGGTCTGCATGTCTGCTGCGGTGCTGAAAACCTGGCTTTTCTTCGTGGGGACCGTTGTGTTGCGGGGGATGATTGGAGTCATCACATGACCGAGGGTTTCTACACCGAGGGAGAGGGGTGTCACATCAAGGAGAAGCAGGTCCTTTACTTCACCAGTGATAACGCCTGCTTGGATTGCTGCTCCTAATGCAACTGCCTCCATCGGATCAACACCTCGTTCGGCTTTCTTACCGGTGAAAGTCTCTACGTATTTCCGTATGATAGGCATTCGTGTGGGTCCGCCGATGAGGATTACCTTATCGATGTTTTTGGGGCGGAGCTTGGCATCGGAGAGGGCTTGCCGCATGGGTCCATCGCAGCGGTTGATGATATCCTGGATTAGGTCTTCGAGCTTTGCTCGTGTGAATTTCTTCTTTAGGTGCTTGTCCTTGCTGATGTAGGGGAGGTTGATTTCTGTTTCAAGTATGGTGGAGAGTTCAATCTTGGCTTTTTCTGCTGCTTCTAGTAGTCGGCGCCATGCGGTGGGGTCTTCTTTGAGGTCGATGCCAGTTTCTCCTTTGAAGTCGTCTCGTAGCCAGGTAGCGATTATTAGGTCCATGTCGGTTCCGCCTAGCTGTGTATCACCGGAGGTGGATTCGACTTTGAAGACTCCTCCACCGAAATCCATGATGGTGACGTCCAAGGTTCCGCCGCCTAGGTCGAAGACGAGGATTTTGAGTTCTTGGTCTAGCTTGTCAATGCCATAGGCAAGAGAAGCTGCTGTGGGCTCATTGATGAGTCGCACAACTTCTAGCCCTGCTAGTTCGCCTGCATCCTTTGTTGCTTGACGCTGATTATCAGAGAAATACGCAGGGACAGTTATTACGGCCTTTTCAACTGGTTCTCCTAGGAAGTCTTCAGCGTCACGTTTTATCTTACGGAGGATGAAAGAGGAAAGCTGCTCTGGTGTGTAATTCTTTCCTCGGAGTTTGATTTTTGTGCGAGTGCCCATCTTTCTTTTGACTGCAGTTACTGTGTGTTCAGGGTTAGAAACTGCTTGGCGTCTAGCTGGTTCGCCTACGATTAGTTGATCATCTTCTGTGATTGCGATATAGCTTGGGAAGGCTTTGCCTGCCACGCTGGCGCCTTCTGCGCTGGGGATAATTACTGGGCGGGTGCCTTGCATTACAGCTGCTGCTGAGTTGCTTGTTCCCAAGTCGATTCCGATTATCTTAGCCATTTTTCTTCATCTCGTTGTTGTTTTTCTTTCTGTGTTTTTATCTTAAGGGGAAGGTTCTGTTTCTTCAGGTTGCTGCTCGGTTTCTTCTTCAGAGGTTTTTGGGGCTACTGCGATCTTTACAAGGGATGTGCGAAGCAGTTTGCCTTTGAGCAGGTAGCCTTTACGGAGTTCCTCGATGATTGTGTTGGGTGGATACTCTGTAGTTTCCTCACGACTGATTACTTCATGCCTTAGAGGGTCAAAGGATTGTCCCTCACATTTTATTCGTGTTACACCCGCTGCCCGAAGGGTTGTCTGAAACCCTACGAGCACCATCTTCAACCCTTCGATGTATGATTTGTTGGCTTTAACCATTGGTACCATCAGGAAGGATAGTTCAAGATCATCCAAAACGGGTAGTAGTTTGAGTAGGAGGTCACGGTTGGACTGCTCCATGAATTGGGCTCTTCGCCGTTCCAAGGTCTTGATAGCATTTGCGTGCTCAGCTTGTTGGTAGGCTAGCCTAGTTTCCAGTTCTTCAACGTGTTTTCTCTCTAGAGCTAGTAACTCCTCGGTGGTTGGTGGGGTTTCAGTCTCTTCAGATGGAGTTGGTGTGTCTTCTGACTCTGGTTTTTCCTCTGAGTCTTCGGTGGCTTCACTTTGTTTTGGTTTCTCTGACATGACACGTTACCTCCTGAGGTATGCTAACAGGCATCTCCCTTGAATGATAGTATTTCTTTGTTAGGAACGAAAAAAATGGTTGCGTGTTTTAAGGTTTTCTCTTTCTCATTCTTCCCGTGGATAAGTGCGCAGATTGACAGGTGGGGAGTAGCACCCATCAAACTGCGCCTTTCCTGGTTGGGTTATAGTGCATGGGTGAGGGCGTCCTTGAGGGACTGGTATCCGACACCGCCAACGATTTGTTGTATGGGCTGTCCATCTTTGAAGATGATGAATGTGGGTACGCCTCGGACCTGATAGCGCATTGCGAGGCTGATAGCCTTGTCGACATCGACCTTGGCGACTTTGGCACGTCCTGCGAACTCCTGTGCTAGTTGCTCAATTGCTGGAGCCATCATCTTGCAGGGACCACACCATACGGCGAAGAAGTCGACGAGGGTGACTCCTTGGCTGATTGTTTGGTCGAAATTTCCTTCTTTTAGATGAAGGACGCCACCGTTTGCTTGAGGTGTTGTTGGTGATGTTGGTTTGTTTTTCATTTGGGTGAGTTTTTCTTTACGTAATCGTTCAAGTTCTGGATCGGGATTGTCAACCATGAGTTTTTTCCTCCTTCTGATCAGGTGCTTGAGTGGAGCATGTTGAGTCAGGGCAGCTGCTGGGTGTTACCAGGGATGGGGCAATATAGGCGGCGATGATTAGAATGATACCGGCTATGAACAACCAGAGCATGTAGAACAGGGATGATGCGATAAGGACTGCTAAGCCAGAAATGGCTAGGACTGTTCCTAGTTTGCTGCACCAAGGACAACCGATAGCGACCATCATGAATCACCTTAATCTTTTCTTGTTGGTTTGTGGTTTTTGTGCCACGAGTGTTTTATCGAATCCCTTGAATATAAAGCTTACGATAGTGCCACTACTCTGCACAACCGTTCAACTCGAACACTAAACCCCAAGAACTATAGGACACACACACCATCAACAGCAAGAGAGCTAGGCTGCCATCTTGTCGAGGAATTTCACTAGTGTCTCATAGAACGAGTCTAGGGATTCCTTGATCAGGGCCTTTACTGCCCCCAGACTGACGGCTTCATAAACGTATATATATCCGCCTTTTCGAAGAGTGCGAGACCTGCGCTTCACGAAACCCCTCTGGACAAGGTTCTGGACTGCCCTCTGAATTGTGCTTCTATTACGCCCAATTCCCTCTGCAACCTCTTTGACAGTGGCCG
>JAEOTB010000005.1 GCA_016840065.1 Candidatus Hermodarchaeota archaeon
GAGGAGAATTACTAGACCGGATTATTATTGGTGCTTTCCTTTCACCGGTCTTTTTTCTGCTCTGCATATTCTTTGGACAATCTTTACTGATGCTTCTATCATTCCAAGCAGCGGGTAATCTCTTCTTTTCCCTTATCTCCATGGTATCAATCTTTATTGCCATGCTGTCCATCGCTCTAATTATTTCAGATGCAATGGGACCTGGTGGGCGGAACGCTATATTTGGTATGTATGGGATTTTTCTTGGTGTGTTCCTAGCTATCTTTCCTTGGTTTACTTCACTAACTCTGATTATATTCTTATCAGCGGCTGATACCTTCTTTGCGAGAAAACTCGGTGCTATTGTTATCCAAGCTGACCCTCGTTCTCGATCAAGGAGCGCTTTTGTTTTCGTAATAGGTGACATGATGATTGGCATTGGAGATCTAGTCATCTATTCAGCCCTGGTTGCTTACTCCGTTCGTTTCTTTGGACCTATTGTTGGTGTTTATACAATAGTCGCGGTGATTGTTGGCTGTATCATCAATACACAACTTGTAGCACGAAATCCTAACCGCATACTACCAGGTCTACCTATTCCCCTCCTATGTGCTCTGGTACCAATACTATTCAATCTCTACCAGGTAACGGTTCTTGTACTTCTCTCCGTCCCTTGATTCATTGAATAACTCCTTGAATGGGAAAACCTATATTCTTCCATGAGTATTGACGAAATCGGAGGGCTCTCTTGTCGAAATTACCCTCAAAAGACATTCACAGGCAAATCACAGACAAGACAAGTTTAGGATTGAAAGTCTGTTTGATGGGGGATGGTCGAGTTGGAAAGACCTCCCTTATCCTTCGTTACACACAGAATGCCTTCTCACCCGAATACAAACAGTCACTGGGTGCCAGCTTCGCGGTCAAGGCCCTAGAATTACACGGGCAAGAGGTGAAGCTGGTGATATGGGATCTTGGGGGTCAACCTACCTTCCATCAGGTCAGACGCCATTATTATATTGGAGCTCACGGCGCGCTTCTCGTTTTCGACCTCACCTCTCCCGCTACATTCATGACATTGGAGAACTGGATTATTGATTTCCGACGTGTTGTCCCTGAAGGGAAGGTAGTTCTTGTTGGTAACAAGAGGGATTTAGAAACTAAACGCAAAGTGCCACGAGTAGCTGCTGAGATGTTGCAGAAGTGGTGGAATGTTCCTTACATAGAAACTTCCGCAGCAACCGCTGATGGGGTAACTAAGGCATTTTTAATTTTAGCAAGAACTGCGTTAGAGCATCTGAAAAGAACAGATTCATAAATTCCCTGATAACTGCGGTGCATTTGTTCAGTTCAAGCCATTCGCAAAACGCGCTGACATTGAAACTGACTAGGCATTCTCTTCTACTAACATCACTTGGAGACGAAGCCCAGCTATTGCGGTTACTTGTAGTGCGTCTCCCTTTAAGGCGCTGACCTTAGATTCTGCCCTCCAGGTTTCACCCTGAACTCGTATAGTCCCCTCCCAATGATTAGACCTTTTCATCCGAAAATCTTCAAGTGCTATAGCTGTCTTCCCAATAAGTAGATCATCGACGGGCAAGTTATAACTAGTTGAGTATAAACGGATTTTTACCAAAGTGAAGATTATCAAACCTACTACAATGCAGATAACACCAAGGATGAGAAATTGGGGGAAGAATAGAATAATGAGGATGAGGGCAATTACACCAATCACAGCTTCTTCTATCATACTAAACAAAACGAACCCAAGAAGACTACGCTGAGAACCCTCTGATGTTGATGCTTCTTCTTCCTGTCGATTAGAGGATACACTCTGACTCATTAATCCGAACTCCTTCGACCAAGCTTTCTGGTTATGTAATTTAAATTAACCACTCGGTTTAATTAGTTCCTTGACTCTGTTATTTCAGGTATTAAGATATGACTGTTCAAAGCTTACAATTTGAGTTAGAACTTTTACGAAAGCTGGTTGAAATCAACACCACAGTAACCAGTGATTCCCGACAAGGTTATGTGGAGTGTTCTGAGCTAATCAGGTTAGAGGCTCAGCGGCTCGGATTGGGAACAGAAATACTTGATGGTCGAAGTGTCACCATTGACGGTGAACCAAGACCCAATGTAGTAATCAGCCTTGACGGCGCATCAGATATAGAAATACTCCTTCTGACACATATGGATGTGGTGCCAGCTGCCGCTTCTCAGTGGCAAACGAACCCCTTCCAGCTGACCGTGAAAGGAGACCGAGCCTATGGTCGTGGTGCCGCTGACTGCAAGTCCAATATTGTCGCAGCATTGAGTGCCATGAGCGAACTAGCTAAAGAAGAACCAGAAATAAACTTGAAACTAGTAGTGACGGTGGACGAGGAGATTGGTGGCCGCGCTGGAATAGAGTATCTTTTCGATGACATTGGATTAAGGGGAACCGCTGCCGTTGTATTGGATAGTGCACCAAACTACATCAGTATTGGGGCCAGCGGAGCCCTCTGGGGTCGCTTGCTAATCAAGGGGATAAGCGGGCATAGCGGATACCCAGAGAGAGCAGACAACGCCATCTATCACACAACAAGGTATGTCGAAAAATTGAAACGCTATCACCGCATAGTATCTCGTACCCGAAGTAAGATTAAGGCACCACCAGGGGCGCCCTATTCAAAGGTCCATGGTCGCTTCACTATCACTATGATTAAGGCCTGGAAGAAAGAGAACATAATTCCTGGAGAATGCGAGATACGCTTTGACCGACGTCTAATTCCAGAGGAAGACGCAGAACAAGCTCAGAGAGATCTTTGGTCCTACCTTGACGAACTTGCCAAAGCCCAAGAGATTTCAATAGATGAATTTGAAATCATCAACACACTGAATGGCTATTACACAGACTCTAAGCACCCATTTGTACGTCTCTTCTCAAAACTAGCAAGTAAGGTAAAAGGTGAAAGACTTCCCCTTGCCGCTGACCTTGGAGGCAATGATGGTGGAATTCTAGCCGAAGCTGGATTACCAGTCGTTAGTTATGGTACGATCAGGGATGACACACAATATCATTCAAAGGACGAGTTTGTACATTTGAAAGATATCCGGGCAGTAAAGGAGGTAGTGGCTGCTCTTGGGAGGAGTCCCGCTGCGGCCTTCTCACCGAAGTAGCATGATTTACAGGTTTAGGCTCACATCATTCCACTAACCTAATAAGCACATTTGCTTTGAACCTAGCTGTACAAAGCAGTCGAAGCACCCACCAACCTGAAAGGACAGTCGGAGACCTAAGAATCTCTGAAGGCGTTTCCTTCGAGTTCGCAAACATTTAAGGCAATATAGTCTTCCTTTGTAGAGCTACAGGTTTTGGTCGGCATGAAACGGAAAGGGTAACCAACATGGTCAAGGAAAAAACAGGCAGTACATCTCCGCGAACAGGAGGACCACGAATCCGCCGCTCAAGAAAGAGTGTAATCCAACGGGGCGAAGTTGCAGAGTTCTTCCGGAAACGTACTCAACTCGTAGGGTTCTCAATGGAGCTTCACAAGCACACCCAGTATGTGGCAGAATTTAGTGACAACTCTCTAGATGCCATTGAAACCTTTTACTGGAAGCAGAAGCCAAAGGCCAAAGCGGAAACATCGATTGTACTCCCTGACCCACCTAGAGAATTGCCCTATTCGACAATGCCTCCCCCCCTAACGGTAGCCGGTAAGGCTTCGTGGACCGCTTCTACAATTTCTTCAAGAGTAAAGAAGTTGGTTGCACCTATTCGGAACCTGATTAACCGGGAACCCATCATGCTGATTAACATACAGGAACTTGAGAAGCCGGGAATTCTCCCAGACGAGGTGGATGGACGTAACCTTCAGATGTATTCCTTTGAGGTTCTTGACACTGGAATTGGTATGACAAAGCGGGACTTGCAGCAGTTCGGCCTCTACCTTGCGAGCAGTAAGAGCCAACGGTTAAGGCAGACCCGTGGTAGCCAAGGTTTTGGTGCCTCCAGTGCTTTCAGCGATGCGCAGAATACTACTGGTCGACCAATAACTGTTGCTACACGTTATCCAGGTGAGCGTCAAGGCCATGTCTCTGTCTTCTTTACAACTGGGAAAAACCTGAAGGAATATGTACTCACTGAGACCAAAGCCCCTCTCTCATTCACTCACGGTAACTATCTTCAGCTCTTTTACTTGAACATACAATATCGACGAAGCTATGCAGACGAGTACATCAGACAAACCTCTTTCCTGAATTCCCATATCAACATCATATTCATCGATCCCTATGGTAAGATTCACATCTATCCTCGAAAAGTGACAGAATTCGTTCAAGAACCTAGCTATGCAATGCCCCACCCAACCTCAACCAGCATTGGTGATTTCCAAGACCTAATCCGGGCTACTAAATTTACTCGGCTTGAAGATTTCTTGTTGAAGAGTTATTGCCGTATGAGCCAAAAACGTGCAGAGCGTATCATTAAATCTACAAAGATGCCCAAAGGCGTTAGGAGATTAGGGATTGGGGCGCGGCCGAAACGGTTGACCCTGGAACAGATTAAAGCACTCTATTCCAGCTTCATTGCCGAGAAGTATTATGCTCCTCCCACCGAGACAGTAGTTCCAGTTGGTGAGGAGGTTATCCAAAAGACACTCAAAGAGATTTTTAAGGCAGAATTCGTTGAAGCCTCCAGTCGCCCACCTACAAGCAGTAAAGGACTGGCTTTTGCCGTTGAGGTTGCGGCAGTCTATGACCCAGATCTCTCCTCCCAATCAGGTGCGGGGATTCTCTTCCGCTTCGTGAACCGAACACCCAAACTGAGAGATAACTCTGACTGTGCGATCTGGAAGGCTGCAGCATCTGTCAACTGGCGAGCTTACAAAGTTGAAACGGGAAGCAACAAGTTACCCACAGGACCCTTCAGGCTATTTGCGAACGTGGCAGGACCCTTTGTCCACCTGATTTTCAAAGCACAATCAAAACAAGCCTTGGCAGAGGACGACATTCTCATAAGAGAACTGAAACTTGGATTCGAAGAGGTAGGCAGAAAGTTACGCCGCCACATAGCTCAAATCCTTCAACGTAGAGAAAAAGCACGACGAGCTGACACGCTCCTCAAGTATTCTAGGAAAGTGGCTCAGTCAATAATAGGCATTCAGCGAACAGATTCCACGATAACACAAAAGCAGCTCACTCAGCTCCCACAACGGCTAGAAGCCATCATAGTTAAACAAACCGGTGTAAAACCCTCAGATGGTGTTGGCCAATCATCTAGCGGAAAAGAAGGAGGAGAGGTGGCAGCAGAATGAGCCGAAGAACACCAAAAACAGCTCCCAAAGGGGGGCAAAAAAGATTAACCCCGCCCAAGCAGGGATCTTTCACTGCAGTAAAACAATTACGAAGCAAAATCGCCAAGGCAAAGGAACGCCGCATCAAACTCCCAGACGGTGTGACCCTTGTCACCGAAAAAGACAACGAGACACTACATGAGGAAATCCACGAACTAGCCCGCCGCATCATGCGCGACGTCGAAAAAGGAAAAGTTCCCTCACTCACCCTACCCCTACGCAGCAGCGGAAACATCATCTACGACGAGGAAAACGACCTCCTTCTCCTGGGCGAAAAAACCACCATCCGCTCACTCGGTAGCCTCAGAACAGCAAAGGATGTCTCCAGGCTCTTCCGTGTCCTAGAAATAGTCCACGAACTCCTAGAAAAAGAAATCCACGCCACCAAACGAGAGGTCTTCTACAACGACGTCCCCCTCTTCGAAGAACAACGAAACAGCGACAACGCCATAGACGACATAGGCCCCCTCCTCGGAACAAACCGAGAATCAACCCACGTCGTCGCCAGCGCCAAAGGCACCGCCCTCGGACGCCTCACAATAGAAGACAGCGGCGACGAAATCGACCTCACTCGCCTCGGAACCGGAGGATGGAGCATCACACCCTTCCTCGACAAAGTCAAAATCAAAGACTCCGACGCCGAATTCCTCCTCATAGTCGAAAAAGACGCCGCCATGTTACGCCTCGCCGAAACCAAATGGTGGAAACGCTACCCCTGCATAATACTAACAGCCAGAGGATCCCCCGACATAGCAAGCCGCATCTTCGCCAGACGAATCACCAAAGAACTCAAAATCCCAGCGATGGCCCTTGTCGATGCCGATCCATTTGGCCACTGGATCTTTTCCGTGTATCTTCGAGGGTCAAAACGTCTGTCGTTTGAGAGTCCGTTTTTAGCGACGCCTGGTATGAAGTTGTTGGGTGTTTTGAGTACTGATTTGGATGAGTATCGGATTCCGAAGGCGTGTCGTCTCAAAATGTCACCTGACGACATCAAAAGAACAAAGCAGATCCTGAAGGAGCCTTTCGTGAAGAGTAACGCGCGTTGGGTGGCGGACCTTGAGATGATGATTCAGCGGAAGGAGAAGGCTGAGATTCAGGCGCTTGCCTCGCATGGCTTCGAGTTCCTTGCGGACACCTATCTCCCCGCGAAGCTGGAAACCGGCGATTGGATATAGGTTTCACGTTTATTCGTTTTTATTTGTTTGTGATCGAATCTTGGTTCGGTGGAGTGTTTCTTCTGTGCGGTTTAGCCATTCTCCGACGAGGGCGTTGAAGAGTTGTTCTTGTTCTATTTGCAGGTTGTGTCCTGCCTGGTCTAGTACTGCGAAGGTGCCACGTGGGTAATTTTCTATGATTGCTAGTGCGTCGTGGTATCCCACCCAGGCGTCTTGGCGACCCATAAGGACCAGAGCTGGTTTTTCAAATGGTTTGGGGAGTTTGTCGACGTCGAAGGTGTAGGCCCTGTTTTTCTCGAAGGTTTTGAGCCAAGCGTCGTCACGTTCTAAATAGCCTGCGTAGACTTCGTCCCGGGTTCGCGCCCAGATTTCTGGGCTTTCGACGACAGCGAAGGATTCTAGGAACTCTATTTCATCCTCTGTAAGCCATACGCGGAGTGGTCTGTCCTTTACGAGCGTCACCGAGGGGGGCACTGTCCGGAGTTCGGGGTTGTCGATGATTGTTGGACAGATTAGTAGCAGCCCGTCTACCCGCTCAGGCATGCTGTAAACAACGCCTCGGGCAAGGTAGCCTCCGTAGGACTCGCCGGCAAGGGCAAAGGATTGGTCAGGGATGACCTTGTCGATGAAGTCTAGTACTACCTTCAGCATCTGGTCGGAGGAGCTGATAATCAAATCCTTGGCTGAGGTTTTACCCATGCCAGGCAAGTCCAAGTAGATTCGTTGCCACCCTTTCCGCCGTCTAAGGATGGGTTCCATACATCCTATCATCATGCGGCGATCTAGGGTAAAACCATGTAACATGATTATAGGGTGTCCGCTTCGTTTGCCTCGTATCTCATAATGTACTGTGGTATTCTCAAGTTTACATTCCTTGTTTTTCACCATGTACACCTTGACGAAATTCCCTTATGTCGAATAATTCTTCTTGACAATTAGTATCGCGCCACTGATAAAATAGTAAATGAACAA
>JAEOTB010000029.1 GCA_016840065.1 Candidatus Hermodarchaeota archaeon
GTGCACTACAAGAAGACAGGCGTGCACTAAAGGCAATCCTAATGGCCCGAAAGGATCCAGAAGAAGAGGTCCGTGCTGCCGCCTGGCGTGCCCTAGAACACATTCCACCCCACGAACCAAGATTCCCACGCAAAGCATTAACAGGACGTAGACGCGACCCCCTCGCCTAATGATGTAAAAAGGGATTCATTAGACATTTACCCTATTTCACAAAATCTAGTGGATACTCCGTTTATAATCTCTTCAACTTTTTATGTATCATACCGTATTTACTATCGTGGATTACCATGTCTGAAACCGATGGATACTATCTCGCCCAGGACCTTGTTTCGGGGGAGGCTAAACTCACAAAAACATCACCTAAGATAATTATTATCAAAATCGCCCTCAAGCTAATCGATATATCTCTGGATGCCCTCAACATGGCTGCAGAGCTCGGATACACTATTAGAGCCGGGGTTAGCCAGAAGCTGATAATCCTTGAAAGAAGCTGATGTCGTACATTTCCCGAAGTTAGATACATTGCTGAAGCAGACGGCTAGTAGGTTCAGGTTGCAGCCAAGGCTTCATACTTTCCGAGAGAACGGGCATAGAATTGTAGGTCCAGAGGAGACCACTAACAGAATTCGTTCTATCTTAAAGGGAGTAGGAGAGGATTATTCAGCTCATTTGGTCAGCACGAAGCTTGGCAGCATTCTCTCTGAGCACTTCTTCGTTCACCAGGCATCCATGGATTCCTTGTTTGATAATTTTGGTAAGAACTATTCCCTGGGGAAAGGATTGACGCCTGAACAGTCGCTGGCGAGTGCCTTCTGTGAGCTGGTGGAACGCTTCTCTGCCATGTATGAGCCCAAGGACGCAGTTACTAGGGGCAGTGTGGTCGATCTCAAAGCAAGATATCGAATCCTTCACCCTCACTGTATTGGCATACCAAGAATCCGCCAACTTCGAGGCCAAGAGCTGGACCTCTTTGTTGAGGAGCAGCCCATCGATTGGGTTGTGGGTTGGGACCTCCTTGCTGAGGAGCCCCTCCTTGTTCCGTTGGCATATTCTCATCTTTTCTCCCCCATTGATCAGGTTTCGCCGAATCGATTGGTGGAACCACGTCCGAACGGGATTGCCTGTGGGAACTGTATGGAGGAAGCACTCTTGCAGGGAATATTTGAGGTGGTGGAGCGGGATGCCCAAGCAATATTCACTTGGAACCAGTTGCCCATGCCTGAGGTCCTTTTGGATACTTTGCCTGTGGAGGAGAACAAGACGCTAGGTAAGGCATTGGCTGCTTTACATGCGAGCGACCTGCAGGTGATCCTTAAGGACATAACTACTGATACGAAGGTACCCACCCTCTACGCTTTTGGAGTTGATGAATCAGGGGAGGGTCCAGCGTTCCAGTGGGGAGTGGGATCACATCTGGACCCTGGTGTGGCAGTCTCTAGAGCAATAACTGAGCTCTTCCAAGCAAGGGCTAAGCTCCTGGAGCACATGTCTAGGATTCCAAAGGACCCAGGGGACTTGGATTCCTGGGAGTCTCTGCGGTATCATCCCGAGGCGGCCAGGATTCTTCGCCTCTTCTATTTGGAGTCAAAAGGGTTAGTGGAATACATTCAGCATTCAAAGAGGTCTATTCCCTTTCAGGAGATACCTGATCTGTCTCATCCGGATATCGCAGAGGAGGTACGTATTTGCCTAGAGTACATCAGGGCTGCAGGATTTAATGAGGTGATTGCTGTGGATCTCACTCGACCTGCAATTGGGTTCCCGGTGGTTCGTATCTTCATTCCCAGTGCAGAGTTCATCCCATGGTCTGATTATGAGGTGGAGAGGGAAGGAGAAAGAAGATTGACTAGCGTGCCTCCCTTGCTCGGGTATAAGCCTTCAGTGGATTATGTTGAGGGAAGTGGCAGGGATGGCAACTTTCTAATCTAGAGGTCTGCTGGATTGGATTGTGTGTCTGCTCAGTGTGACACTAATAGTGGGGAGAGGTCACCGAAAGTAATCGTTGTTGTGTTTAATCTGTTCCCTCCAAGACCGTGAGAATTGTAAGGAGGAAAAACGGGTTGATGAAGGTCAGGGTATCCATGAGGTTTTTGGTTCGCCATGTGGGTGTTCCTTCGAGAAGGCTTCTGCACTCGGAGAATGCCTGTTCAATACTAGCGTCTCCTTGTTTGCGCATTTTCTCTCGTAGTGCATTGTATCTCCACTGATGGATGACAGCAAATGCAGTGTTTGATATTTGACGAGGGCTCTCCATGCCTGGTGTGTAGATGTAGTACTTGCCCTGCTCGTTGAATGTGTGTAGCCGATAGATAAGGGCTTCTTCGAACTCTGCCACGTATTTTTCAATTTTCCCATTGACGGACTCGATGTTTTTGTTAATGGTGATGAGTTTTTGGGTGGCTTCCTCTTCGCTTAGCGTTGTTTCTGGGCTGAGGTGGTTCGTGACATGGTCCATGATGTCGCAGGCAATGGCATGGGTGTCATCGATTAGCGATTCGCACCGTTGAACGTGCCTTGGTGTGCAGTGGTCACTAAGGTAGGCGAGTCTCAGCTGCTTCGTTGATTCAGTAAGCATGGTGCGGAGCTGGCTGGCAATTTCCCAAAGCTTTACAACTTTCGGGTCCTGGAACCGCATCTTAAATTCCAGAGAAGGTTCAAGAGAGAGGAAGGGTTCGAGTTCGTCATTAAGGGGCATACCGAGAAATGGCTGTAGAGGATTTGAGAGTCGTTGAAAGGTCTCATAGGGGGTTGTTTTGCCTTTACCGATGCGGGATAAAAGGAAGGAATTGTTGCGTTGGATTGAGGTGATGGTGCTTAGGGGATGGAAGTTGATGAATCCCATACGGACCTCTATGTCTAGCCCGTCGAGAATTTGGAGTGCTCCATCTAGCTGCGCCCGGTCAATGGGTTTGTGGAAAAGCTGTTGGCTTGCTTTGTCTAGGCTTTCGACACCAATTAAAACCATCTTGAGCCCAGCTCGTTTAAGATGCTTGAACAATTCGTGATTGATCACATCCAGTCGGCACTCGATTCCAAAGGTGATGTCGATATTGCGTTCGATGAGTTCGGTAGCGATTTGCCTTGCTCGTTTGACACCTACTGCGCCACACAGGAAATTGTCGTCGCAGAACTGGATTTCCCTTACGCCCCGCTTCTCGACCAAGTATTCTATCTCGCTGATTACATTTCCTACAGACCTTGGACGCCAGCTGCCTCTCCCGTAGAAGCCTTGTATACTGCAGAAAGAACAGTTGTGGCTACATCCTCGGCTGGAGTAGAGCCAGGTAACCTCTGAGGGGTTGACTAGGCTGGGTCTAATGGGGAATGGCAGTTCATCGAGGTTTGAGATTAGTGGTCGGTGCTGGAATGTCCCCTGTTTGAGGGCATCTCTGGTCATTAGCCCTGGTACATTGAGGGTTTTTTCCTCTGCTAGGGCCGTGAGAAGGGAGGAGAAGGTAAACTCGCCCTCGTGGAGAACCAAGGAATCTACTTCGGGGAAAGCATCAAGACAGGCTTGAGGTGCAAGGGTAGGAAAGTATCCCCCGAGTGTCAAGTGGGTACTGCATCCTCTTTCACGGAGTTGAGTGATGACGTATTTAGTGATTGCAGTACGGGCTTGAGCTACACTGATTCCGATTACGTCGTACCTTCGTTTAATGATATAGTCTATTATCTCATCGGGAGTAAACCGTGTGTGACCACGGCCTAGTATCTCGATTTCAAGGCCTACACTTCTACCATACGCGGCAATATAGCCGAGGCCTAGGTTATCATTGAGCCCATTCCGCACTGGATCAGCAGCAAAGATGGGAAAAAGGTCTAGTAGGAGCGCCTTTACAGACAATAATACCACACCATCAAATCGAATCTCATGTTTTACTGAAAAAGGCTATCTTATGTTGATGATTGTGCTTTCTAAAAGATAAGAGAAGGAAGCACGCCGCAAAGGACGTGCCGTCCTGATATTTAGAGCTAATTAGCCGCGGACACCTGAAACAAAGCCTGTAGTATCGAAGTTGTCAAGCATCTGTTTTAGATGGGTTTCTCCTTTTATTCTACTCAAATCATGTTGTTTGATAAAAGATGCTAACTGATTGAATTCTATTTTTGTCATTCTAATCCCTGCAGACTTTGCAGCTGCAGCGGGATCCTTGGTGAGTCGTTCTCGAAAACTTGGGTCAACGATTGCTTTGCTTAGTACTTTATACAATATTCCCATGAGGATTCACTCCGTTCGTGGAGTCTTCACATTTAACGGTGTAAAATTGCTTCATAAAGTTTCCGTCAGGTCTCTGCTAACCCTTCTCTTGGGTAACTTGAGAGATGCATTGAAGGGATAACGCTCTATTCTATCTGGATCGACTTTTTGGACCGCGAACCCCTAGAATACCAGCACCGGCTTTGAATTGACCAAGTTTCTGCTGTAATTCAGCGTCGTCCTTGATCTGTGCGAGGTCCACGTGCCTCATGAACTCGGTCATCTTGGAGAACTCGTCTTGTGTCATTCTTATCCTCACTGATTTCATGGCTCTGCGAGGATCCTTGGTGAGCCGTTCTCGAAAGCTTGGGTCGACAATTGCCCTTCTAAGTACCTGATACGTTGTTTCCATGGGATTTCAATCCTTATCCGTTATGGAGTATACTGAAGCATTGCATGTTCCATTGAAAAGGTTTCCGTTCCTTTCTCCTTGTTAGGAAGATAGGTCGAGGTGGACGAGTTTGTTTTCCTTCAGTTTCCTGTGACAGTACGGGCATCTGCCTTTGACCTTGACCCATTCGAGGAGATGGCGGCGATGAGCAAAGCCCCCACAGCGAGGACAACCGAGTACAGCGCTTCCTTGTTTGATGGGAAGGCGGCAAACGATGCAGGGCGATAAGGCTCCCTCCTCCAAAGGAGGAGAGTCGGAGGTTTCAGGAGGCGGCTCTTCGACAGGGAAGACGGTTTCTTCAGGAGGTGGCGTGGCTGGCTCAGGACTGAAAGTTACTGACCTATGAGGACTTGTTGGGCTTGGGTGTTGGAGAGCCCTTTGACGCTTCCTAAGATGACAAAGTATGAAGACAACTAGGGCTATGACTAATACCGCGATAATTAATCCAAAGGCGGCTCTTGCGTTGTAGAAGTCGTTTGAGTAGAAGCTGAAATCCCCAAGGTTACTGGCTTTTAATTCCCTAATGTATCTCCAGCTACCCCCACTACCGCCACCGAACGCCGCGTAGGAGTGGCGGTACCGGATTAGTACCTCTGACTGTTGAGCATAATATAGGTCTTGATAATGCATTGTCCAGATATCGGAGTCATCCTCCCACTCCGCTTTCCAGCATGGGTATTCGCCTGCCGGAACTCTTCTGTTCTCTAGACGCAGTTGGAATGTTCGGTAAAGAGTAGGAATGTTGATGTTGTTACCTTCCACCCATGAAGAGGTTTCAAGCCAGAGGGGATAGTAAAAGTACTCACCGGTGTTTGTACCATTTGACAGGAATTTTTCCCAGGTTATGGTGGAAACGTACACTGTTTCGACTTGACCATCTGTTGTTACTCTTATTCTGGCGATGTTGCTTCCCACTTCAGGTGCCCAGCTAAGGACCTCATATTGAATCTCATACTCAACGGTTGAAGAATAACTTGAGGTGTAAGTATAATCATAAACCAGGTCAAGACCGATGGGAAAGTCATCACTCTGAACAGCTACTGAACTGGGAAATCCCAAGTGCAAGCATATGATGAGCAGTAGGCCCAGCATGAACCAATTCCGCTTCAAAACCATCTAGCTCCCAAGTAACTCATGAACTCTTTGAGAGAAGGATAATAAGAACTTTACTAGAGGGTGATTGACTAAAAAAGGGGGGAGCTGGGAGTCGAATAACTCTACGAATATTGATTCAATCTTGCTTAATTCATGATAAGCTGCCATGGAGGGTTGTAGGCAAGCCATTGCATCGCCACAAATAGGATGATCCCACTGATTACCATCCTTCGCCCTTTGTAGGGTTCGAATCCGGATAACCAGTAGATTAGACCTAGGGCGATGAAGATTGCCGATGCAAAGCTGCCGATAAGAATCACTAGTCCCCAGCCACTGACTAGATAATGTTGTACTTGAGCAAAGATAGCATCAAGCGGTAGTTCAGATCCTTGTTTCAACATAGGGGCACCTACTTTCTTTTTTCGTTGTGATATTTAAGCCCCAAGAATTGTGCGGAGCCAAGACTCAGGGTGAGTTAGTGGGACCCGGCCCCAATGGTATGGTACCGGCCGGGTTGGTGCCCCTGCAGCAGAACGAGAAGACAATGAGTAATGTTCTGCTGCATAATATCAGAAGAATTAGGGGATAAAAACCCACCTTGGACATAGAAACTCCTCTGGATGATATTTGATGGTCTTCAATAATGAAAGAAAGTCCGAATTGATAGAGAAATTGATGAGATTATGAAACTACTATCATTGCATTGAAGTGGCCTCATCCTAGTCTATTGATGGCTTTACTCGTTTCCCAGCGTAGGTTAATCCTGAGTGACGACTGTGCCATGCAGTTCGTCCTGGAGTTTCTGGTGACGTAGGTGATTGTAGACCAGTGTGTTTCCCCGTCTAATTAGAACTCCAGTGCCCTCGAGAATCTCGATACATTCCATTAGGGGCTCTTGAAAATCAGCTTCGATACCTGAACTTAATAGATGGTCCTGTCCGAGCTTCCTTGCCAGTTCATCTAGGTCGACTTGGGAGATCTGGTGTCTGTCCTTGAGGAGTTTTAGTAGCTGGTCTGTTACAAAGCGCATGCTGTTTTGCTGATACTCATGTTCTATCTCTGAGAGCAGTCCGCTGGCTTCCAAGATGTTTTTCACATGATAGGCTCTACGGTGGGCTGTTTTGTAGATCCACCCAATTTCGAGGGCTATTGATCGTAACTCGTCGTGGGTCAATCCTCGAGAGCCTTCTCTCTTTAGGCGTTGGACTACCCTTTCACAATACTCTTGGAAGGTCGGCATAATGAACGCTGATACTTTTTCTCGGTGGGTTTTAAACTCTTCCCAATATCTCAGATGAAATGGGGTCGTTTCGCCCTTACAGAAGGGCGTTTCAAGCCTTCTAGATGGCA